>NZ_JAFRJO010000013.1 GCF_017432245.1 Methanobrevibacter sp. | reverse complement strand
TATTATATTTTATTATTAAAAAGCATTAAATCATGTTTATATTAAAATTGAATTATAAATATGATTTTAATTTAAAAAGTGAGATTATTCATAAGTGTAATTAAATATTAATATAAATTTCATTGTTGAATTTATTATTAATTATCATTATTATCTAATATTCATTTATGTTTATTATTTAATTCAAATTATTTATTTAAAAAAATTAAAGGTGTAATCTGTGAAAGTTCAATCTGATGTAAACATAGGACTTGTGGGCCATGTCGATCACGGAAAGACAACACTTACTAAAGCATTATCTGGTGTATGGACAGATACTCACAGTGAAGAAACAAAAAGAGGTATTTCAATCCGTTTAGGATATGCTGACATTGAATTTAGAAAATGTCCTAAATGTGAGGAACCTTTATGTTACACTACTAAAGATGTTTGTGAACATTGTGGAAGTGAAACTGAAGTAATTAGAAAAGTATCATTTGTAGATGCTCCAGGACACGAAACCTTAATGGCTACCATGTTATCTGGTGCAGCAATTATGGATGGTGCTGTATTGGTAATTGCAGCTAACGAGGAATGTCCACAGCCACAAACCAAAGAGCACTTGATGGCACTTGATGTTATTGGTGTAAAGGATGTAGTTGTAGTTCAAAACAAAGTGGATATTGTTCCTAGAGAAAGAGCTGTTGAGAGTTATAAGGAAATCAAGGAATTTGTTAAAGGCACTTGTGCGGAAGATGCACCAATCATTCCAGTATCTGCTCAACAAGGAGCGAATATTGATATTCTTATTAAAGCTATTAATGACACTATCATTACACCAGAAAAAGAATTGGACAAACCTGCTAGAATGCATGTGGCTAGATCATTTGATATTAATAAACCTGGTTCCCACCCTAAAAAGATTAAAGGTGGAGTAATCGGTGGAAGTTTAGTTCAAGGTACTCTTAAATTAGGAGACATCATTGAAATTAGGCCTGGAATTAATATTAAGGAAAGCAAACAGAACAAATGGATCAGCTTGACTTCTGAAATCATCGGATTGGAAGCTGGTGGAGAATCTGTTGAAGAAGTAGGTCCTGGAGGCCTTATTGGTGTAGCTACTAAATTAGATCCTGCATTAACCAAAGCAGATTCCTTATCTGGTTCTGTTGCTGGTGCTGAAGGCACTTTGCCTGAGGTATTGCATAGCTTTGATATGAAAACTGAATTATTGGAACGTGTTGTAGGAACTAAAGATGAAAGAAAAGTAGATCCAATTAAAATCAAAGAACCTTTAATGATTAACTGTGGTACAACCACCACCATTGGTGTAGTAACTAAAGTTAAGAAAAACGTTAGTGTTGCATTGAAATTACCTGTATGTGCAGATAAAGGGGATAGGGTTGCTTTATCCCGTAGAGTAGGTGCACGTTGGAGATTAATTGGATTTGGTATTATTCAATAAGTTTAACATTTTTAAATTATTGAATTTCATTTTAAAATTTAGTCAGTGATAACATGGAATCTGGAGATAAAAGAGAAGTATTTATTGATACTAACTTTTTTATGATTCCTTTTCAATTCAATGTGGATATTCTAGAGGAATTTAAAAGAATCTTGCCTAATTATCAATTGGTCACTACAAACTTTGTTATAAATGAGCTTAAGGGCTTAAAGAATAACAGTAAGGGCAAAGTTAGATTAGCTGCAGGCTTAGGATTGAAAATTGCTCAATCTGGTGAGATTGAAATTAGAGACATTCCTTTAAATGATGGTGAATCCGTGGATGATGCATTAATTAGACTATCCAAAGTATTGGCAACAAATGATGCTAATCTAAGAAAGAAAGCCAAGAAAAAAGGAATTGCTTTAGTTATTCTAAGACAAAAGAAATATCTGGCAGTTGAAGGTTATCTGGTTTAATGGTTAATTAATCATTTTAATTAACTTTAAATAGTTTCATTATTATATTTTTAATTGATATTCATAATTTACTAAAAATTTAAAAAATTTATAGAATTTATTAATTTAATTTACTATAAATTTATAAAATTTAAATTTATAATAACATAAAAATTAGCTTTATTACAAATTTATTTAAAATTTAATTTCACTAAACGAGGGATTATTTTGTATTACATGACAACTATTGAGGGAACTGTAAGAATTCCACCTTACAGATTTGATGATCCTCTTGAGGATGTAGCCATTGAAACTTTAAATGAAGAGTACATAGGTCAACTTGATAAAGATTTAGGTTTAATGGTTGGTGCATTCAATATTGTGGAAATCGGTGAAGGAGTGCTTATTATGGGTGATGGCGCTGCTTACCATAATGTTGTATTCAATGCAATTTTCTTCAAGCCGGAACAACAGGAAATTGTTGAAGGAGAAGTTAATGACATTACTGAATTTGGAGCTTTTGTAAAAATTGGTCCAATGGAAGGTCTTGTACATGTATCACAAGTAACTGATGATTACATTAATTATGATTTAAAAAATTCATCTCTTATTGGTAATGAATCTAAAAAGATCTTAACTGAAGGAGATAAAATTAGAGCAAGAATAGTTACTTTAAGCCTTAAAGGAAAATCCATTAAGGAATCTAAGATTGGTCTTACAATGAGACAACCTAACTTAGGTAAATTTGAATGGATTGAAGCTGAAAAGAATAAGGCAAAAGAAAATAAAGCTATGGCTAAGGTGGAAGAATAATGGTATTGAAAGCTTGTACACATTGCAGTTTATTAACTGAAAAGGAACAATGCCCGGAATGTAAAAACCCTACTTCTTCTAACTGGAGTGGACTTTTAATAATTACTAATCCTGATGAGTCAGAAGTTGCTCGCGAATTAGGAATTAAAAAAGCTGGCGAATACGCATTAAGAGTAAGATAGTTTTCTTAACTCTTATTTCTATTTTTTTCTATTTTTCTTTTTTTCAATTTTATTTATTTTATCTATTTTAAGTTTTTAATTTTATTAATTTTTAATTATTTATCCTATTTTGCTATTTTTAATGATTATTTTTATTATTTTGCTATTTTTAATCGATTATTACACTTATTTTATTCTAAAATCAATTAAAAACTTGTATTTTTACAATAAACTTAAATAAGATGTTGTTTAATATATTATTGGATTTTATTAATCCTATTAAGTAATTTTATAATTATTTGTTTATTTGGAGGTTTTTTATGACTGGTTTAATTGACTTATTCAAAGAAGCTTTAGTATACCCTACTAAAGACTATAAGGCATTAGTTATTTTTGGAGTCATTTTCCTTATTGCTAATTTGTCTTCTGTATTGATTGCATGGAACATTGAAATTAGTGGGGCTGTAATCAGTTTATTGGCTATTATCTCATTAATTCTTTATTTTGTAACTGAAGGTTATATCTTAAGCGTTTTAAAGGAAACAATCAATCTCGGGGATGAGATTCCTGCTTTAAATATTCTTGAGAATTTCATTGACGGATTGAAATTATTGGTTGTGCAAATTGTTTATTACATTATCCCAACAATTATCGTTTTGCTTGTCGGTTGGGTTTCCGGAACTTATTCCGCTATGGCTGAAATTTTAGCCTTTATAGGAAATAACGTTTCAGATACAGTTGATCCTAGTATGGCTATTAGTGCAGTTCCTCAAGATCTTTGGGCTCCATTATTCACTGGTCTTGCAATCACTGGAATTGTTGCAGTAATCTTATATCTCATATTTGGTTTATTATTGGAGATTGCAATGTGCAGATTAGCTAAATCTGGGGATATTGGAGAAGCTATAAACTTTAAGGAAGTAATTGCTGACATTCAAGCAATCGGTATCGGAAGATTCATTGCATGGTTCATTATTTTATTTATTTGTGCTTTCGTTCTAGGATTTGTTTTAGGTATTATTACTGCTATTCCATATATTGGTATATTGATTGCATTTTTAGTCGGCGCTCCATTTATAGCTTTATTTGGTGCTAGAACTTTAGGTAATCTTTACGCTGATGCGGAATAGATTCAAATTTTAGGCTTCAGTCCGTAGTGCCTAGACAAAAATCTTTACTAATGTTTAGAGTATCTTGCTCTAAACTATTTTTCTTTTTTTAACTAATTTTTCTCTATTTAGAGCATTTTCATGCTAAACTTTATATATCTTAAATTAGATAAATATTAAAGTATAATAATTATTTTACTATATATTTTTTGCTCAAATATTTAATTAAAATATTATTATTTGGATTGATTAATAGAGGTTAAAACTTGTTTAAGTTAGATGAGAATTTAATAGGTGAATTCAAAAAGCCATTAGGTAAATTGTATGCTGAATTTGAAGATGCAATTCCTATGATTAAAGAAGCTAATTTCTTAATCTCTGTTGGTGATCAAACCACTAAAAATCTACTTGATAACGATTTGATTCCTGATTTGGGAATCATAGACCATCGTATTCAACGTAAAGATCATAATCATGATATTATTCGTACAGAAAACATTTTAGAGGCGGACAATCCTGCTGGTACAATCACTGAAAATCTATGGGAAACCATAGAGGAAGCTATTTCTTTAACTTTGAAAGATAGCGAAAAACGCATCATTGTAGTTGAAGGGGAAGAAGATCTTGCAGTTCTTCCATGCTTATTGGTTGCACCTGAAGATGCCGTTATTTTATATGGCCAACCTAATGAAGGATTGGTCTTTGTAAATGTTTTCGAAGGAAAAGACAAAGCTGCTAAGCTCATGACTTACTTTAAGGAAATGGCTTAGTTTAATTGTATTTTATAATTAATTAAATTCAAACCCTAAAAATGAGAGGTTTTTATAATGGAAATTGAAATTTTTGAAAAGAAAGAAAACGTTTTATTTGATAGAACTGAAGTTAAATTTTATGTTTCATATGTAGGAGAACCAACTCCTAAGCTTTTAGATGTCAAAAGCAAATTAGTTGCTATGCTTGACACTAAAAAAGAATTAATCGTTGTAGACAACATTCAACCAGGATACGGTGAACCTAAAGCAACTGGTTACGCTAAAGTGTATGGTAGAGAATCATCTTTAATTGATGTGGAAAAACCAAGCGTCATTGAAAAGAACAAAGAACCAGAAGCTCCTGCTGAAGAAGAAGATGAAGCGGAAGAATAAATGATTAATGTTTAGGAGGATATTATTATGCCTGATAAAAAAGATTTATACACTGTAGAAGGAGACAAAATCGTAAGGAAAAACCCATTCTGTCCTCGTTGTGGTGAAGGTGTCTTCATGGCTGACCACGGTGACAGATTCGCTTGCGGTAAATGTGGATACACTGAAATGAAAGCTAAAGAATAGATTTATTCTTTACTTTACTTTTTTACTTTTTTAATTATTTTTTACTAACATTTTATTAAACTATTTTTAATATTCTATTTTTTCTAATTTTCTTTAACAATCCTATTTTTTAAATAATTTTTCTAATTTTTAGATATTTATATAAATTATTAAAACTAAAATTTAATAATATATAAGTAATTAAAGAATTTTCACGAATTCTTATTTTAAGATTATAATTAAAAATTTTCATTTACTACTGAATTTAATGAGTTGATATCCTTGAAAATTAGAACTGGAAGACTTGAAAAGGAAATGACCGATGAAGCTGCAGTGTACACCTCTTCATTGGAATTTGATAGATTTATCTTTGATGCAGACATTCAATGCAATTACGCTCACACTTCAATGCTTAAGGCACAAGGAATTATAGATGAAGAAATAGCAGATAAGATCCTTGAAGCATTGGATAAGCTAAGTGATGAAGGCTTTGATGCCCTTGAATTTGACCATTCCGTTGAAGACGTTCATATGGCTGTAGAAAACTATGTGACAAAGCTTGTAGGTCCTGAAGCAGGATTCATGCATACTGCAAAGTCAAGAAATGACCAAGTTGCAACAGACATAAGACTTCTTTTAAGAGATAGAATCACTGAAATCCAAATAGGTATCCTTGAATTCATTGAAGGAATCCTTGAGCTTGCAAAGGAGCATAAGGAAACCGTCATGATTGGATACACTCACTTGCAGCATGCTCAACCGGTTACATTGGCTCATCACTTGATGGCACATGCACAAGCCCTAAAAAGGGATTACCAAAGATTGGATGACACCTATAAGAGAGTCAATCTAAACCCATTAGGTTCTGCTGCTATGGCAACTACAAGTTTTCCAATTGATAGGGACTTGACAACTCAACTATTGGGATTTGATGATTATCTTGAAAACTCCATGGATGGTGTTTCATCAAGAGACCATATTGCAGAGACCGTATTTGACTTAAGCGCATTATGCACTACATTGTCAAAAATCTGTGAAGAACTGGTTCTTTGGAGCACTTATGAGTTTGGAATCGTTTCAATGGCAGATGAATACTCTTCCACTTCATCAATCATGCCACAAAAGAAAAATCCTGATGTTGCTGAAGTTGCAAGATCAAAATGCGCTATTGTAAACGGTGAACTTGTAACTATCCTTACAATATTGAAAGCTATTCCATACACTTACAACAGGGATTTGCAGGAAATCACTCCTCACTTATGGAATGCATGTGATGTGGCTTATGATACCTTAAAGATAGTCAACCATATGCTCTTGACTGTCACTTTCAATACAGAAAGATGCCTTGAATTGGCTGGAGCTAACTTCGCTACAGCTACCGATTTGGCAGACATTATGGTAAGAGAAAGAAAGATACCATTCAGAACAGCTCACAAGATTGTAGGAAGAATTGTAAATGAAGCGGTAGCTGAAGGAGTTAATCCAAGCGATATTGATGGTACATATGTGGATAATGTGGCTGAAGAGCTTGGATTCGATAAATTGAATCTTGATGATGAATTGATTCACAATGCTTTGAATCCTATTGAAAACGTTAAGATAAGAAAGGTTCCTGGAGGACCTTCTCCTGAAATGGTCCAATTGGCTATTGACAATATGAACATATTTTTAGATAATGAATTTGAAAAACAAGGAATCTAATTGTTTTTCATTCTTTATTTTATTTTTTGAATAATTTTATAACTATTGTTAAAATATTATTGTTTCTAATGGTGGAAATATGGTATATGATGTAAATGCTCTTCTAAATCACATTAATAGGATTAGAAAGGAAATAGGTCATGAGGAAGTCAATATAGACATTAAGGAAGTTCTATATGATATAGATACTAATGAGATGTGGATAATTACCAATGACCGTCCCGACAAATCAGCCATTATAGGTAAAGGTGGATGGGTTGTTGGCAGACTCAGAGAAGAGCTTGAAATCGGTAGCATTCATGTTGAAAGCTATTCTGATTTCCTACAAAAGGAGTATAGGATGAACCTTTCATTAAATAAGCTGAATTCCTTTGTAAATGAAAACAAGGATAATTTGGATTATGGTTCATTCATAGCATTGAACAATCTAATTGATATTCTAAAGATAAAATTGGAAAATCTCTATTCATTCAATTTCTACAAGTATTTCAAGGATTTGGAAGAGGGTCCATATGGTTATTTTGAAGCTGAAAAGCCAGCAGCTATTGTAGCATTGTCTGGTGGAACTGACAGCAGCTTTTCACTCATATTGGCAAAGAAATTGGGTTTCAATCCAATAGCTGTTACAGTTGATCCTGGAACAATTGTTCTTCCAAAGCAATTCAAGCATAATATTGATAAGTTAGTAAGTGAATTGGATGTTCCACATGAATACATTGAAGTTGACTATAGTGATTTGATAGAGGAATCATTTACAGGAAGATTCCACCCTTGTGGAAGATGTTCAAAAATCATTGAAGACACTTTATACAAATATGCCTTAGAGAATGAAATTCCTATTGTAATTTTTGGAGATATGTTGGCAACTGGAAGTCAATGTATCACTGAACAAATTTGTAATTTTGATGAAAATACTAAAAATGAATCAACTGATGTAGATAAAGAAGTTGAAAATAATAAGATTATTAGACTCAACTTACCTGCTTCATTATCCGTGTCAAAATTAGAGAACAAATCCTTGACTAGTCATTATAATCTAATCAAGTTTAAAGGATTCGGATGTCCTTTGTTGTATGAAGTTCATAAGAAGTTTCCACATATGAAAAGGTACTCAATTCAAAGAATTTTAAGGGAAACCAGATCAGGTGTACTTGAACCTGGTGAGGCATTGGACTTGATTTGGAGTTTTTATAATACAGACTAATAATTTGAAATAATTTAATTTTGAATTTTCATAATTTTGATAATTTTTATTAAGGTGAAAATATGAAAAGAACTATTTGTCCACGTTGCGGTTCAAGCAATATTGATTGGATCATTCCACAGGTTTGGTCTAAATGGGAATGTAAGGATTGTTCATACACTGGACCTGCCATTGAAGCTGATGATGATTTGATTGCAGAAATCAAGGCTGATTGGGAAGAGAATAAGGAAAAATATCTTGAAGAGGAAAATATAAGAGCACAACAGATTGCATCTGGTGAAGATGAAATCCTAGATGAGGAAATGGAATTGGAAGAGGAAGATGAGCTCACTGAAGAGGAACTGGATAAGAAACTAAGGGAATTGGACTTATAATTGCCTTAAAAATAATTCATTCCAATTTTCATTTAATTTGCTTTAAAAAATATTCAATTTAAATCATTATATTTTTATACTTTATCAAACATACTATTATTTGAATATATTAGCATTATAAAAATTTTAAGTTCATTGAACTTTTTAAAAGAGGTGATATTATGCCTAGTTTTTTAAATTTACGTGGAAATAATAATGACTCTAAAGACCCTAGACTAATAAGGGAAGGAATCAAATTAGGAGTTAATTATAAAAGATTTAGTAAAGAGCCTGTTTTAGGCAAAAACATTTTGCTTAGGTCTAATACTGTAATCTATAATGATGTAATCATTGGAGATGATTTTAAAACTGGACATAATGTTGTTGTAAGAGATCATACTACTATTGGTAATGATGTATTGATAGGTACAAACACTGTCATTGAAGGTGGATGTGAGATTGGAAACAATGTAAGCATTCAATCAAATGTGTACATTCCAAGAAACAGTATCATTGAGGACAATGTATTCATCGGACCATGTGCCTGCTTTACCAATGACAGATATCCTGTTAGAGTTGAATATGATTTGAAAGGACCTCAACTTAGAAAAGGATGTTCCGTTGGTGGAAATACAACATTCCTATCCAATATTGAAGTTGGTGAAGGAGCTATTGTAGCTGCTGGTGCTGTAGTAACCCGTAGTGTACCTCCTTATTACTTGGCTATTGGTACACCTGCAAAGATCAAGCCATTGCCTACTTCACTTAGAGTTCCAAACATGATTTAATTTTGGAATTTTTCTTTTTTTCTTTTTATTATTTTAATTTCTTAAATAGAATTTTTTCTATTTTTTCTTTTTTATTTGTTAATTTTATTAAGTATTTTTAGTTTATTTTCTATTTTTATTAATTTTTAATTCTATTTTTCCTCATTTATTCCTTATTTTTCCTTATTTTAACCGAAAGGTTATATATAATAAAAAAGATATATTTTTATGTTATGTATTAAGACTATTTATTCTAAAATATTCTAAAACAAGCTTTTTAAGGTTTATTTAATTTTGTTTTAAAATATTTTGAAATATTTAGATTTTATACAACTTTTGTTGAAATTAATTTAAATTAAATTTTAATTATTATTATTATTATGGAGATTTAACTATGATTGTAAAAGATTGGTGTTCTTACTGCGGTTGTTGCGCAGGTGTCTGTGTAAGAAACTGCATAGAAGTAAAGGAAACTGCTTTAGTTTTTGATGATAACTGTAATAACTGTGGAATTTGTGTAGATGCTTGTCCTTTAGCGGCATTAGAAATGGAAGAGGAATAAGCGAGGTTGATTATTATGATTAAAACTGATGTATTAGTTATTGGTGCTGGACCTGCTGGTTCCACTGCAGCTAGATTTGCTGCAAAAGGAGGAGCTAAAGTAATTCTTATTGATAAAAAATCCGAAATCGGTGCTCCTAAAAGATGTGCAGAAGGTGTTTCCAAAAAGACCTTTGATATTTTAGAGCTTGAAGCGGACCCTCATTGGATTACTCAGGAAATTGAAGGTGTAAGATTGATTGCACCTGATGGAACTGATGTATGGATTACCAATGATGTAGTGGAACTTCCAGAAGCAGGTTACATCTTAGAAAGAAAAGTCTTTGACAAACACTTGGCTATGGAAGCAGGAAGAGAAGGTGTGGAAATCAGAATCAAAACCCAAGCAAAAGGTCTTAAAAAAGAGGAAGATGGATCCTACACTGTAACTGTTGAAACCATGGGTGATGTTTACGACATCAATGCTAAGATACTCATTGGTGCTGACGGTCCTGAATCCCACGTAGCTAAATGGGCAGGTCTTAAGGCAATCACCAAACCTAAACATATGGAATCTGGTATCCAATTCGAGATGTGTAATGCCAAAATGGAAAGAAACAATGTGCTTGAGTTCTACTTCGGTAGCGTAGCACCTGGAGGTTACTTCTGGTTATTCCCTAAAGGTGACGATATCGTAAATGCAGGACTTGCTATCATTCCTGAAATGGCTGAAAAATCCGCTTACGAATACTTAGTTGATGCTGTAAACAACTGTTACGCACTTAAGGATGCTCAACCTGTAGAATTGAATGTAGGTGGAGATCCTGTTGGTGGACTTGTAAAGGAAATGTACAATGACAACATCTTGCTTTGTGGAGATGCTGCAAGTCAAGTTAACCCATTAACCGGTGGAGGAATCACCAGTGGTATTACTGGTGGTAAATTAGCAGGACAAACCGCTGCTGAAGCTATTGCAGCAGGAGACTGCTCCAAAGAATTCCTTAAAAAGTATGCTGAATTAGTTGATGAAGCTATGGGTCACGATATGGACAAATACACCAAAGCTTGTGACTACTTATGGTCTTTAAATGATGATGACTTAAACAGCATTGCAAAAGCTTTCCAAGACATTGAATTTGAAACTCTTGGAACCACTGAACTTGTAAAGGCTTTAATTAAAGTTCAACCAAGTGCAGCTTTAAAATTACGTAAATTGTTCTTATAACCCAGCTTTTCCGCTCCTTCGGAGCGCAAAACCTGGACCAAAATTCTTTTCACTAGTTGGGAGGAATTTTCTTTAACTTTTTTTATATTTTTTAATAATTTTAATTATCTTATTTTACTCTTTTTCTAATAATTTTCCTTTATTTTCACTAAATTAATATAAAAAGTTATATATTCATTAAAATAAAGTAAATATTAATATATATTTTAAACATAGATTAAAAATCAAATATTTTTCAAATTTAATAATGGAAAATATTTTATTAATTCAATAATAGCTATTTGTGATAATATGATATTAATTACTGGTGGAGCAGGATATATAGGCTCCCATGTCAATAAATTGCTTAATAAATCAGGTTATGAGACAATTGTATTGGATAACCTATCTAAAGGTCATAAGTCTGCAGTTAAATGGGGTGAATTGGTTAATGCAGATTTAAGTGACAGTGAAAAAGTAAGGGAAATCTTTCAAGACAATGATATTGAGGCAGTAATGCACTTTGCAGCCTTTTCATCTGTAGCAGAGTCTGTTGAGGAACCTGAAAAATACTTTAAAAACAATTATGAAAACACCTTGAATTTGCTTATGATCATGAAGGAATTTAGAGTGAGAAAATTTATCTTTTCATCCACAGCTGCATTGTATGGAATTCCAAAATCCATTCCAATCAGTGAAGAGAGTGAATTGAGGCCAATCAACCCTTATGGGGAATCAAAATTAATGGTTGAAAATCTTTTGAAGGATGAATCCGATTTCGGTGGCTTGAAATATGTTTCCTTAAGATATTTCAATGCAGCAGGTGCAGACTTGGATTGTGAAATCGGTGAAGACCATGACCCTGAAACTCATTTGATTCCTTTGGTATTGGATGCAGCAATTGGAAGAAGAGAAAGCATCTCCATTTTTGGTGATGATTACAGCACTCCTGACGGCACTTGCGTTAGGGATTATATTCATGTAAATGACTTGGCTGATGCCCATTTGAAAGCATTGCAGTATTTGGAAGAGCCATTCAATGACAGCAATATTTTCAATTTGGGAAATGGCAGTGGATTTTCAGTAAAGGATGTTGTTGACACATGCAAGAAGGTTACTGGAATTGACTTTAATGTAAAGATTGAAGGAAGACGTCCAGGTGATCCTGATATACTAATAGCTGATTCCAAAAAGGCTGAAGAGATATTGGGATGGAAACCTGAAATTACAGAGTTGGAAGACATAGTGGAATCTGCTTGGAATTGGCATAAAAAGATTCATATTTAAGTTGATTTAAGAGTGGAGTGTTAAAATGGATAATAATTTTGAAGAGAATGATTATGGATTTAACGATTTTGAAGATACTTACTCAAATGAATTAAATGCAGAAGAATTGGTTGATGTTAGAATTATCCTAACTAATCTTGATTATTTGGAATTCCTTTCTAAGGCTGTAAGCAATTTTGACTTATCTAATTTTAATGTGAATATTTCTTCCATAATTCCAACAAAAGACATTGAAATAGCTAAAAATACTGTAATTGGTGCAGATTTGGTTTTAATTGCAGCTCAAAACAATGCAGAAAACCATAAATTATATCAAAACTTTAAGAAATCATTAAAGAATGAGTTTAATTACATAGAATACTTAAAGCTTCCTTCACTTGATGAATTGAATGGTTATGAATACGGAGATTATGATGAAAACATCATTGAGGATGAAATAGCAAATTCAATCATTCGTGGAGGATTATACAGCATTTCAAATCTATCTTCAATCAATAACTCCAAAAGAAAATACCATGAGCTTAAAAAGGATTTTGAAGATGAATCATTGAAATATGATAAGATAACTAAAGAAAACGAACTTTTAGTCAAGGAATCCAAAGCAATTAGAGAGAAAAATGAAAAGCTTTCAGAAGAAGTAAAAATACTTCAAAGGCAATTGGATCAAATCAAGTCAGACTTTTCAGATTTGAAATCAAGATTTGAGGGAATTCATAGCAAAAACTCTTTGGAAGTCTATTCCTTAAATGAATTGTGGTATGACTTGTTTGGAGAATACTTGTCTCAGGATGTTTATAAGTTTATTTTAATCAGTACAGACAATTTCCGTCCTAAGAACATTATGATAGGTCAAGGAGCTATTTGTGCAGAGTCTAAGGAAGATGCATTGGATTGGTTAAAGATCATTAAGACAGCATTTATCTTGGCTGATACAAACAAGCAGGATTTGGATTACAATAATTTCAAAAGCAATTTCAAGTTCGATGACATTGATGAGTTCGGTTCAAGCTCTTCATTTTCCACATCTGGATTTGAGACAATAGAAGAGAGTGACATTTTCAATACTCCAAAAGATGACGGATTTATCTATAATGAAAGATTCGAAGGAAATGATGATTCTAATGATTCCATCATTGATGATGATCTATTTAGCAATGCTTTCATTGATGAGTCCAAAAAGGAAGACATAAATGTTTTCAATCTCAAGTCTCTCAAGTCAATTGAGGATGAAGAGGATGACTCAAGTGAAAATGCAAGTTATGACAATGATGAAGAAGATTATGATTATGATGATGGTGAAAATGCAGATGATGATGAAGAGGAAATCTACAATGCTTTTTCAAACCTTTGGGGCTAGATAATCGTTCATTTTAATTTTCTTTTTGCACTGTAATTTTATTTATTTTACTATTTTTAACTATTTTTTATCTTATTTCTTTCAATTTTTTTTAAAAATTTCAATATATTTCTTATCTATTTTTTCATAATTTTTTTTAAAATTTTTTTCAAAAAGATTTATTATAAATATTAGAAAATTTATAAATAATTATATAATATTTTTTTAAGTTCAAAATATTATATTCATGATTTAAAATTATTAAAAATTTTATGTCTTAATAGGGTAAGGAGATTAAATATTGAAAGATAAGTGTGGTATTGTAGGAATACATTCTAAGGACAATCTTAAGGATGTTTCTCACTTGATTTATTACGGTTTATATGCTTTACAGCATAGAGGACAGGAATCTGCAGGTATAGCTACTCATAACATTAATTATGGTTTGAACTTCCATTGTGGAATGGGTTTGGTTACTGATGTTTTCAATAATGCTTTAATCAAAAGCTTAGCTGGAAATGTAGGTATCGGACATGTAAGATACTCAACTACTGGCCAATCAAAGATAGAAAACTCACAGCCATTCTACACTGAACTGGAGGATGGATTCATCGCTATGGCTCATAATGGTGATATTGTCAATTCAGGTTCCTTAAGAGAGGAATTGATTAAGAAAGGTTATGAATTCAAATCTGATACTGATTCTGAAGTTGTCTGTTACTTGATTAAGGAAGAGGCTAAAGAGGAGAAAGATATTTTAAAAGTTATCGATGCAGTTTCTCAAAAGTTAATAGGTTCATATTCATTAGTAATTCTAATCAATGATGAACTTTACGTTTTAAGAGATCCTATGGCTATGAAACCTTTGGTTTTAGGTGAAACAGATGACCATTTTGTAGTTGCATCTGAAACTGTAGCATTTGATGTTATCGATGCAAAGCTTATTCGTGATTTGGAACCAGGTGAATTGCTTTACTTTAAGGACAATAAGGTTAACTCCTATATCTTGCCATCTGCAAAAGGTTCCAAAAGGGCACATTGTATGTTTGAATATGTTTACTTTGCCCGTCCTGATAGCGTAATCGATGAGAGAAGCGTTTACAATACAAGACTTAAAATCGGTGAAGCATTGTATAAGGAATACCCTATTGATGCAGATTTGGTATTGCCTGTTCCGGATTCATCAATCCCTGCAGCTATTGGATATGCAAGGGCTTCAGGCATTCCATATGGTGAAGGTTTAATCAAGAACAGATATGTTGGAAGAACTTTCATTATGCCAACCCAAGAAGAGCGTGAAATTGCTGTAAGACTTAAATTAAACCCATTAAGACATGAACTTGAAGGAAAAAGTGTTGTTGTAATTGATGACAGTATCGTTAGAGGTACAACTTCCGAATCCTTGGTAAGAATCCTTAAGGCAGCAGGTGCTAGAGAGGTACATATGTTGATTGGATGCCCTCCTGTAATTGCACCATGTTTCTACGGTGTTGCTCTTGCTACTAAAGAGGAATTGATTGCTGCTAATTTGGAAATTGATGATATCAGAAAGCAGTTAGGTGCAGAAACTTTAGGTTATATCAGCATTGAATCTCTTATTGAAGCTATTGGCATTGATGGAGACAAATTATGCTTAGGTTGTATCAATGAGGACTACCCTACTGAGATTCCAGATGACTTAGAAGCGGAATCCTACTATGATTATTATCAACCTTTAAGAGATGCAGCTGAAGAAGATGAATAGTTTTTCATCTTTTTATTTTTTTAATGTCTATTTTTCTATTTTTTATTGATATTTAATTCTTTAAATTTGTTAGATTTATGAATGAGTTGTTTTTATGGTGGAATTGTTAGCTCCTGCAGGAAATTTTATTTCATTAACCAGTGCACTTAAAAACGGTGCAGATGCGGTTTATATTGGCCTTGAAGATATGAATATGAGGGTTAATGCAAGTAATTTTTCCCTTGAAGACATTAAAAAGGCAAGTGAAATTACAAGAGAGTATGGAGCTAAGCTATATGTCTGCACAAATACCATAATGAAAGACAAAGACATTGAAATGCTAAAGGAACAATTACCCTATATCAAGGAGTATGGTGCAGATGGAATCATCCTATCAGACATTTCATTAATAGATTTAGCAGTTGAAAATGGCCTTGAAGCCCATATGAGCGTTCAGGAAAACACAACCAATTTTTATGCATTGAAGGCTTTGGAGAGATTAGGTGTTAAAAGAGCTATTCTATCAAGGGAATTGTCTTTAGATGAAATCAAGGAAATCACTAAAAAGCTTAAGGAAAGTGATTCTTCCATTGAAACTGAAGTGTTCATTCATGGTGCAATGTGCATGGCAATATCCGGCAGATGCTTCTTGAGCTATGGATTGTATGGGAGAAGCGCTAATTGTGGAGATTGTCTCCAGCCTTGCAGAAAGGAATGGAAACTAAGCTTTGAGGAAGATGAAAATGATGATGTAATCAATTTTTCAGACTGTGATGATGAGTCATTCATCATATCAAATTCCTATGATGATTCCTATAGGACAAACTTCTTCTCTCCAAAGGATATGGCATTGATAGAACATATTCCAGAACTCATTGAAGCTGGAATCGATTCCTTTAAGATTGAAGGAAGAGCAAGATCTCCAGATTATGTTGCAACTGCAGTTAAGGTCTATAGGGAAGCTATTGACTTGTATCAGGAAGATCCGGAAAACTATCAATATGATCCTAAATGGATGGAGGAATTGATGAAAGTGTTCAATAGAGGTTATGACACTGGATTTTACTTCAATGTTCCTTATGAAATCAGTGAAAACAACCAATCAAAATTCATTAAGAAGGATATTGGAAAGGTTGTGAATTATTATAATAAGATTAGGGTTGCAGAGCTAAAGATATGGGATGATTTGGCTATTGGTGATGAGATCATGGTCCAAGGGCCAACAACAGGTTCAATCACCCATGTAATCGACTCTATGCAAATTGATGGAAAAGCTATTGAAAAGGCAGAAAAAGGTTCAAATGTGGCAATAGCAATTGATGAGAAATTGAGGGAAAGCGATTTTGTTTATAAGTTAATCCCTAGAGAATAATTATTATACTTGCTCAAATTACGGATATTTTAAAACTATTGGTGTAAAGATGAAAAGACAAAAGAAAATAGCTATTTATGGAAAAGGAGGTATTGGAAAAAGTACCACAGTAGCTAATATTGCAGCAGCTTATAGTGAAGATGATAAGAAGGTTATGGTAATAGGTTGTGATCCTAAATCTGACACTACAAGAACCTTGTGCGGTAAAAGGATACCTACAATTGTAAACACCTTAAAGGATAATAAGGCTCCAGAGCTTTCTGATCTGGTTTTTGAAGGATTCAATCAAATCAAATGTGTTGAAAGTGGAGGCCCGGAACCTGGAGTGGGCTGTGCAGGACGTGGAGTTATCGTTGCAATGAAACGTTTAGAGAATCTAAATGCCTTTGATGAGGAGTTTGATGTGATTCTTTATGATGTTTTAGGTGATGTTGTCTGCGGAGGATTTTCTGTTCCTCTTAGAGAAGATTATGCTGATGAAGTATTTATTGTATCCTCTGGAGAATATATGTCTTTATATGCTGCAAATAATATTTCCAAAGGAATCAAGAAGCTTAAGGGAAACCTTGGAGGAATCATTTGCAATTGCAAAGGCATTGAAAATGAGGAGGAAATTGTCAGTTCCTTTGCAGAAAAAATCGAGACTCAAGTCATTGGAGTTATAGGTAGAAGCAATTTGATTCAAAGAAGTGAATTGGATGCAAAAACAGTAGTTGAATATGCTCCTGATTCAGATGAGGCAGAAGCTTATAGAAAATTAGCAAGCGATATTTTCATCAATGATAATTTCTCAACTCCAGAACCAATGGAAGATGAGGATTTTGAAAATTTCTTTAAGTCATTCTTAGATTAATGGCTTTTTCTTTCTTTTTTTATTTACTTTTTTTAATTTTATAACTAATTTTATTCTTTTTAAAATCTGAGAACTATTTTTTTTATTCCTGGTTGATTTTTAATTCTTATTTTTAATTAACTCTTTTTTAAAATAGCTTAAATTATGATATTCCATATCTATTTTATCATATGCGCTTTTTACAGAATTCATAGCATCTCTTTTTCTTTTAAAATAGATTAAATGAGAATTGCAATTGCAATCAGAACATCCGAATTTAGGAACTTCCTCACCATCTTCAGCTATTATGGCTGCTAAATCACATTCAATCTTCTTATCTGAAAGATTAAAGAGAACATCCCTTATTTCACTGCTTTCATTTTTAAGCAGGTAATCAATATGCCAATGAAGTTTCTTGTCATCAGACAAATGTCTGTTTATTCTTGCAACAAGTGAATTCATTGCTGAACCTATGTAAACATAGTGTCCTTTCCTAAACTTATAGTCTTGATGTAGATGCCCTATGTTAAGTTTCTCACTTTTTTTCATCGATATGATTAAACAGTATGTTCCTTTCATAATTTAACAACTTTTAGTTTTATTTTTAATTTAATTAATCATTATTTTTATTAAATAAATGGAATGTTTTTGTGCATAAATTATTATGTGTAAATGTTATATTCTTTTTAGATTTTTTAATGCATTGGCATTGTTTTCAAATATCATTTTTACTTTTTCACATTCTTCAATTTCTGCACAATCTGCACATGTTTCATATTTTCTGGCTGAAGCGCATTTTCTTATAGGGCAGATGGAATCACAGAATGGAGTTTTAACTCCATCAATTCTACACCCGACACAATTGATCATTTCAGGGCTTATTTCAACACCATTTAGTTCGCTCCAAAGCTTTGCAACTTTTTCACGTAGTTGATTGTCATCATTTACTGTTGCAATGCGAGCTTCACAGGTCTCGCAATCCAATCCACAATATGCAATGTATTCGTTCATAGTAATCCTCATCTTGGGTTTTTTAATTTTTTAGAATAATTTTGTTTGTACAGTATTATCATTTATGATAAGACTTTTTTGAGTTGTCTCTTTGATGATGTCATCTTCCTTTATTTCTCCTATTAGAATCGGAGATTTAGGATTATGAAGTTTCAAATTCCTTTTGACTAATTTCTTATTTGAATTTGCATAGCAGTATAAGCATCCATGATTGCATGTGTTGTATTCTCCAATATCATTATTTAAAAGACAATAGCACTGCCCATTTCTTGCTTTTTGCTTAGGCATATCTAGATTTTTATTTATTGCTCTTTCAATCACCTCTTTTGTCATGCAACCGCTTGAGTCTATTCCGAATTTGTCCAATTCATTTCCTTCAACGCATGTTTTAATAAGTATATTGTTTTCTTTTCCTATTTTAGCAAATTCTTTGCCTATCTTTAATCTTTCTTCTTTATCCACTTCTATTGCCTGTGGAAAGTTGTGCTTTGTCTTTTCATAAAGGTCAATAAAGCTTATGATTGCTTCAGTTGTATAATCAGATAATGAATTGGCTATGTAATCAAAGGATTCGATGTGCTTTTCCAATGTGTATTTTTCATTGATGAAAATTGGATCATATCTTAATGTCACATTTTCCTTTCCTAACTTGTCTGAAAGATATTTGAAGCTTTCTAAAACGTCATCTACTGGAGGGACATTTGGTTCTATCTCCCTTTCATAAGGTGTTATTGTTATGTGCCAATACTGATTGAACTTGTCTATCTTTTCAAGATTTTTAAGCATTGGCCTCGGATTTTTAGTGCAGAAGATTATGCAATCTATAAGTTCCGGATCTAATTTATATGAATAGATTTGGTTCTTTGCATAAGGGTTTCTTACATATACGAATCCTTCATCGATTCTATTATAGAACCATTCGCTGAAAAATCCTGGAATGTCAGTTCTTAAGCCAGTATTCAATATCATTCAAAAACTCCTCTATAAAAATTTTATTCTCTATCATATATCTATTTGGAATTGGCTTTTTAAAAATATTTTTATAAAATAATTTGCATAATTCTTATTATGAATTTTAAGATTATGGCAAAGGGACACGAAAATGTATTGTCTTTGCACAAATCCACTTTTGAAATAACAAAGGATAAGGATCTTAGCTTGGCTGGAGATTGCATTATCGGATTGGATATTGATAAGTCAATGGAGGATTTCCCTAATGAATTTAAAGAGAAACTTGCTAATGATGATACAAGAGTTATTGTTGAATTAAGGACTCCTAATGCTTCAGATAGCATAGAAGGGTTTGGTCACCATGATTTAAGCTTATCCCATCCAACAGATATCGTTTGCAGAAAAAGCACATTTGTTTGCTCTAGAACTTTAATGATTAAATCTAATAAGGCAGCTATTGATTTGAATAGGAATCTGATTAAGGATTTGGCTAATGGCGAATCTATGGAGGTTAATATAATTCTATGTTAACTAAAATGCTTATTTTTTCTTTTATTTTGTAGTAAGGTTTAAATAAGATAATAAACATATTATATAGTACTGTATTATTAATATGGTTAATTTTTTACTATTTTTAATGCAGGGGTGGTCGAGCGGTCAAAGGCGCTAGGTTGAGGGCCTAGTGGGTTAGTCCCTTCGCGGGTTCGATTCCCGTCCCCTGCACCATTTTATAATCTGGTTTTATCAATTTTTTTTGCTGATTTTTAACTTTTTTATTTTAACATATTTTCATTGCTATTTTTTTAAAAAAGCCTATTTTTTCATCATATTTATATATTTTTATTAATAAAATTAAAATATATAAATTCTTTAATATTTGAGAATTTTAAAATTCTAATTTTTTGAGGTGTAATGATGAAGGCGGTTATTCCTGCAGCAGGTTTAGGAACAAGATTCTTGCCTGCAACTAAAGCTCAACCAAAGGAAATGTTACCTGTTTATGATAAACCAACTATACAATATGTAATCGAAGAGTCTGTAAGCTCTGGTGTTGATGACATTTTAATTGTGACTGGTAAAGGAAAAAGATCAATTGAAGATCATTTCGACAGATCTTTTGAATTGGAGCATCACTTAAAAACTAAAGGCAAAGAAGACTTTTTAAAGGAAATTGAATACATCTCTGATTTGGCAGATATTCATTTCATAAGGCAAAAAAAGCAAAAAGGTCTTGGAGATGCTATTTATTGTGCAAAAAAACATGTTGGGGATGATCCATTTGTTGTAATGTTAGGGGACACAATTACAAAAGATAAGGTTCCTTGCACAAAACAATTGATTGACATTTATAACAAGTATGGCAAATCAGTAATTGCATTAGAGGAAGTTCCTGATGAGAAAGTTGAAAGGTATGGTATTATTGGAGGAGAAGAGATTGAACCTAATATCTACAAAATAGATAAATTGATTGAAAAACCTCCTTTAAGAGTTGCACCAAGTAATTTAGCTATTATGGGAAGATACGTTTTAACCCCAGATATCTTTGACCATATAGAGAATGTTGAGCCAGGTTATGGTGGAGAAATCCAATTGACTGATGCATTATCTAAATTGGATGAAATATATGGCCAAGTATTTACAGGGGAATCTTTTGATATTGGTAATCGTATTGATTGGTTAAAGTCTTCTTTAAAAATTGCATTATATGATGAGAAGGCTAAAGACGAAATTTTAGATTTTATTAAAAATGAAATTATTTAATTATTTTAATATTTTTAAATATTTATTTATCTTTCATTTGTTATCATTTTTTAATTTTTTCAGTTTTTAATTTTATCTTAAAATGATTTTTAAGTGATTCAATGAATAATGAGAAAAGCCCTCAGGAAGAGATAGAAGAGTTAAAGATACAGCTTTCCAATTATAGGAAGGAAAATCGTATTCTTAAGCAAAGGTGTGAATCCTATGAGGATAGAATAGAGCATTTTGCTATAGAAAGGGAGAATCTTTCAAGAGACATTATGCGATTCGAATCCTTGGAACTGGAAGTGCGTCAATATGATATTGAAGAATTAGCTCTTGAAACTAAAAAATTAAATCATAGAATTGATGTACTTAGAAGATATCTTAAGACTGAAAGGGCAGATAATGAAAAATTAAATGAATTGATAAATAATTTAACAAAAGAATTGAATGATGCTAATTATGAAATTGCTGGTTTGGAAAGGGAACTTAAGAAATCAAGGATTCGTCAAAATCAAAGAACTTTCTTTTTGGAAAATCGTTTGGATATAGCATATACAAAATTAGCAGATTTGAAATATGCTTTAAATGAATTTGAAGATTTAGGATTTTTTGATCGGGTAAGAGGTAAAAAACCTAAAAGCCTAGATGATATTGATATTTAGTTTTTGATTTGTATTGGAAATTTATGATATTTATTAATGGTATTTATTAAAGAAGGTGTTTTTTATGGAAACTCAAAGAATTATGGTAACTGGTGGAAGTGGATTTATAGGAACTAATCTTGTAAATGAGCTTAGAAGTAGAGGACATGAAGTATTGTCCGTAGACTTATTGCATCATGAAGATGAAGCGGATTTATACTCTGATTCCTATTCTGACTATGTTAGAGGAGACATTCGTAATTATCGTCAAATGGAGAGGATTTTTGATGATAATGAAAAATTTGATTATGTTTATAACTTAGCAGCAGAATATGGAAGATGGAATGGTGAAGGTTATTATGAAAACCTTTGGGAGACCAATGTAATCGGATTAAAGAACATGATTCGTCTTCAAGAGAAATTAGGATTTAGAATGATTTCATTTTCATCTGCAGAAGTTTATGGGGATTATGAGGGTATCATGACTGAAGATGTTATGGAAAATAGGCCAATAAAGGATACCTATCAAATGAATGACTATGCCATTTCCAAATGGGCTGGAGAATTGATGTGCATGAACTCTGCAACCATGTTTGGAACTGAAACTGTAAGAGTTCGCCCTGTAAATTGTTATGGTCCTCATGAAGCTTATTCCCCTTATAAAGGGTTCATTCCAATTTTTATTTATAAAGCCCTTCATGGATTACCTTATTCTGTTCATAAAGGCCATAAAAGAATTATTGATTATGTTGAAGATACTGCAAATACCTTTGCAAATATCGTCGATAACTTCATTCCTGGTGAAGTTTACAATGTTGGAAGTAAACAGGAATGGGAAATGACTATTGAAGAGTATTCTGATTTGGTTCTTGAAGCCGTAGGTGTTGATGATTCATTGGTAACTTACACACCTGCTGAAGCATTCACTACCAAAGTTAAAACCATTGACTTTTCAAAAGCAATTCGTGATTTAAAGCATGACCCTAAAGTTGATCCTAAAGAAGGAATCAAAAGAACTGTTGAATGGATGAGATGGTATTACAGAATAGAAGATTAAATTAATCTTCATTCTTTATTTTATTTTATTTTAAAGATTTGTAAATTCTTTATTTTATTTTAAAGATTTGTAAATTCATTATTTTATTTTAAAGATTTGTAAATTCTTTATTTTATTTTAAAGATTTGTAATTCTTTTTTCTTTTTTCAATTAAACTTATTAAAGTGATAAAATGGCAAATATAGTGGCTATCATACCTGCATACAATGAAGAAGAAGAGTTGGCTAATGTAATAGCTACAACTTTAAAATATGTGGATAAGGTTATTGTTGTTGATGATGGCAGTGTTGATAAGACTGCAGAAGTAGCTATTGAAGCAGGTGCTGAACTAATTAGTCATAGCACTAATTTAGGAAAAGGGGAAGCATTAAAATCTGGTTTTAAAGCTATTAAAGATGATTCTATCATTGTAACAATTGATGGTGATGGTCAACATAATCCAGATGAAATTCCTATTTTGATTAAGCCAATTATTGAAGATGGTGCTGATTTGGTTAATGGTAGCAGATATATGAATGGTCCTGAAGAGAATACTCCCGCTTATAGGAGAGTTGGCCAAAAGGTTTTGGATATTGCCACAAATGTTTCTGCAGGTATTAGTATTACAGATTCTCAAAGCGGTTTTAGGGCATTTTCCAGCAAGTCAAAAGATTGCTTTAGATTTAAGGGAACCGGTTTTGGAATTGAAAGTGAAATGCTTGTAGATGCAGCTGAATCAGGTCTAAAAATAGTTGAAGTGCCTATTACTGTCCGTTATGATGTTGATGGTTCTACAAAAGATCCAATAACTCATGGAGTCGGTGTTCTATTCAATATTGCAAAGGATAAGATTATTAGAACATTTAAAAAATAGATTAGTTTTGGATTGTTTAATAAAAAAATAGGTAATCTATTAAATAGCCGTAACCTAAAATCTTTGTGGTTTTAATTTTTTAGTTTTTTCCTTGCTTGCATTCTTTGCAGCTTCTTCATATTTGTCACAAACGGAATTCACTTCATTAAAATCTATTACTTTTCCTTTGTCAATCCAAATAGCTTTATCACATATGCTTCTAATTTCCTCAATGGAGTGAGATACAAGTAATACAGTAGTATTTGAAGCCATTAATGACTTGAGTTTTTCCTTACTTTTTTTTCTAAAGTTAATGTCTCCTACTCCAAGAACTTCATCAAGAATCAAAATATCAGGATCTACAATTGTAGCAATTGAAAATCCAAGTTTTGATAGCATACCTGATGAGTAATTTTTTACAGGAAGATTAATAAATTCTCCTAGTTCGGAAAATTCAAGAATCTCATCATATTTTGCTCTTAAGAATTTCTCATCATATCCAAGAATTGCCCCATTTAGGAAAATGTTTTCTCTACCTGAATAATTCTTATCGAATCCTGCACCTAATGATAAAAGAGGTGCAATGTTTCCATTAATGATAACTTCCCCTTCATCAGGGGTGTAAACGCCAGATATGATTTTAAGCAATGTACTTTTTCCAGCACCATTAAAGCCGATAATTCCGACTTTTTCGCCTTTGTAAATTTTAAATGATACATCATCAGTTGCTTTAAAAATAGTTTTCTTTTCTTTTGTTCTGTTCAATGTTCTGATGACATATTCCTTTAAATTATCAATTTTGTCATTTCCGATTTTAAAGCTTAAAGAAACATTTTTCAATTCAATAGCTATATTGTCATCTACTCCTTCCTTGTTTTCTAAAAGCTTATCTTTTGGTGAGATAATATTCCTAAATAAATTAATGATTTTAGTAATGATGCTTTCCTTTTCATTTTGACTTTTAGCCATATTATCTCTCCATGAATTTGATTTTATTTTAATTTATTAATTTTTAAAAGTTTCTTATAATTCTAAGGTAATCTTATCTTGATATCTTCTGAAAATCAATACTCCTATAATGAATATTATTACAGAGAATGCAAATGTAGTTAGCATAAGTCTGGTTGAAGGGAATCTTCCAAACATTATGAATTCTCTGAATTGTGCAATGATCCCATAAATAGGGTTCAATTCCATATAACCTCTTACTGGTTGAGGAACGATATCAATTGGGTAAAATATTGCACAAGCATATGTCAATAGACCTGTGAAGATTTTATATAAATATTCAATATCAGAAAACTTGGTACATACAATTGCTAAAATCAATCCTACACCTGTGATTAATATGAATAAAGTTGCTAGAGGAATGACTGCAAACAGGGACATTGCATAAAATGGAGCTTTAGTTGCAATCATAATGGCTACCATAACAATCATTGTCATTAAAAAGTTAAGGAATTCTGAACAGATATTACCTAAAGCAAAGATATATCTAGGAACATAAATTTTCTGCAAAATGCTTCTATTGCTCTTAATAGAGGTCATAGCGGATTTTGTTCCAACATTAAAAAAGTCTAAGATACAACGTCCTGCCATAAAGTAAACAGGGAAATTTTCAATACTTTTAGCAAATATTGTAGAAAAGATAGCTGTTAAAATAGCCATTTCTATTAAAGGTTTTAAAAAACTCCAAAGGATTCCCAATACAGAATCTTTATATTTGGAAGTAAAATTCTTTTTAATCAATTGCCTTAATAAAAAGTTTTCACTACTTCCCTTAATTAATAGTTCTAATGTCATAGTGTTACCTTAGTAAATAGAATTATATAATATATAAAATATATTTTCATATTAAGTATTTATATTTATTTCGATATCTTTATAATATTTATTTCTAAATGATTATATAATCTTTTGGATTAATTAACTAAATTAATATTTATTGATTATCTAAGTATTTAGCACATTTAACTAAAATATTGGAGATTAATTAAATTATATTAATAATGACAAACAATATTATAATAATAAAATTAAATTATTTTTTAAAAATAAAGGAGAGATAAAATGAAATTTGAAGATTTAATTGCAAAATGTCCTAAATGTGGTTCTACTGATAAGACTGCTCACAGGAGATTCATTGATAATCATCACGCACATGCTGAATTAAAGGAATTTAAATGTGACAATTGCGGATATGTTTTTGAAACTGGCAGGGATAATGAAAAAACTGATGAAGAAACAATTAAAAAAGATCTTATCACTGAATTAAATAAAAAATTATAATTATTATTCTTCTAAAAGTAATTTACAATGATTGCTTTGTTTGTTTTTTAATTAAATTTTTGAGGGATTAAATGACTTTTCATGTAATGATTATACCTACCTTAGGATGCCCATCCAATTGTGCATACTGTTGGGGTTCTGAAGAAAATTCAGAATTAATGGATATTGATGTAATCAATCAGATTGTTAAATGGTTAGCTAATTTTAGAGATGAACCTGTACATTTCACTTTCCATGGTGGTGAACCTTTGCTTGCAGGTTATGAATTCTATGAAAAAGCACTTCCATTGCTTAATGATGCAACCACTCATGAAACTGAAGGTTTTTCCCTGCAAAGCAATTTATGGCTTTTAGATGAGGATATGGCAAAATTATTCTCAAAATACAATATTGCTATCAGTACAAGCATTGATGGCCCTAAGGAAATAAATGATTATCAAAGAGGTGAAGGATACTTTGATAAAACCATGAAATCCGTTAAGTTAGCTACTGAAAATGACATACAAATCAATTTTGTTTGTACTTTTACTTCTTATTCAAAGGATTTTTCGGATGAAATATATGATTTCTTTAAGGAAAATGGTTTAAACTTAAAGATTCATGCAGCTTTACCTTCTTTACGTGGTGATAATGCAGATCCATGGGCACTTCCTCAAGATGAGCATGGAAAATTGTTGATTGATTGGTTAGATAAGTACCTATACGATTTGGATAAGTTTGTTATAATGGATTTGGACCACATTGCAAAAAGTAGCCTTAGAAGGGTAGGCACTCTCTGCACATTCAATGATTGTATGGGAACTACACTTGCAGTTGGTCATGATGGTTCCATTTACCCTTGCTATCGTTTTGTTGGAATGGAAGAATATATAATGGGAAATGTTTACGATGAGCCATCTATGGAAGATTTAGAGAAGTCTGAAGCATGGAGCAAATTAATGGAATTCAAGAATTTTGTTGATGAAGACTGTGCAGATTGCAAATTCATTAAGTTCTGTAGAGGAGGATGTCCTTATAATGGAATTGTTGCCACCCAATCTCCTAGGGCTGTAGACCCTCAATGTGAAGCTTATAAAATGATTTTTGGTGAAGTTTCAAAAAAAGCTAATGAAGACTTTAAAAAGAATGCTATGGCTGCTTTTGGTGGAGCTCCTAGAGTGAGAAAAGAAGGTGAGCCTTTTTCAATTATGGACTTAATGACAAAAATGTAGCCAAGTTTTTTTAATTTTTCTATCTTTTTTCTATTTTTATTTTCTTTATTTACTTATTTTAATCTTTTAATATTTTAAAAACTCTTTTTATAGTTAACTATTAATAATATGTAAATTAAATAAATATTTATATTATATTTTATTTACAATTCTATCGAATTGTAGAGTTAATATAATCTTCATTAATTTGGGAATCGCTTGTTTATTCTCAAATATTTATTTAATTTATGAATTCATTTAAAAATTTTTGAATTTATTTAAAGATTTAAATAATTAATTTATATTTATAGAGGCATGTTATGTTTTTAAAAATTAGGAGAGACACTTTAATAATTTTATTATTAGCTTTTATCTTAATTGTTTGTGACAGATTAATTATCTATGTAGCATATGCATCCTCTGCTGAAGTCGCTGAAGGTGTACCTATTGCAGGTATTATTGTTAAAGGAAATGATATAGTTCCTATTGACAGTATTCGTTATAATGTTCAGAACTCTGGTTTAAGAGAAGGCAGTTATATTGATGGTGATATCCTTAAGACATCCATACGGGAGCTGCCTGTGACAGAGGCCGAGGCCAATGCAGAAAAATTCGTTCGAAGATCAACAATCCCAGGTACCAAAATCGCCCCTATTGCAGGAGCGGATGTTAGTGTAAACAGGGATACAGGTATTGTTACTGTTACTGTTATTGAAGATTTCTCAACTATTAATATTACAGGTAATAAAACTACTTCTTCTGATAATTCATATCAAGAGAGTTCAAAAAGCGTTTATAATTATAGTATTGCTGGATAGGAGGTTAAAATTTGAATAAATGGAATAAACGAATCATTGGTTTAATATTTTTATTTTTAATGCTCTTTACAGTAATTGCTACTGCTTCAGCTACCTGTAACGTAATTGTTATTACAGACCCTTCAGGTGAAGATCCAAATGGTGCTGCTGCAGGAAGTATGTCCTTTGCAAATAACATGTTCCAATCTTCATTCATCATGTCTAAAAATGATGGATATGCTATGCTTTCCGGGGGGGAAGGTAATGGTACAGAAAGGAACTATGCGATTATTGATGCACTCGGAGCTATGCAACATGGTTCAAGTCCAGCTGCTGCCGCTGCTTTAGCAAGTGGTTTTAATGGTATTCGTCTTGTTATTGGTGGACCTTCAATGGGTGCAGCTATTGGTGGGGACTATAATGCATATCTTGTTGTTGTAGATGATAGTGGAACTATCAGAGTTACTCACCATGAAGGGGGAGTTGTACAATTACCTCAAGGTTCAAAAGGAGCTATCATTCACTTGAGAAACAGTGCAGGTAACCCTATGTATGGTACTGCGGATCGTGTACGTAGAGAAACTGCAGTAAATATCGGTAAAATGATTAGAGATGGATATCCTGCTACCTACATTGTCGGTAAAGCTATGGAAGAAGTAGCTAGAGATTCTGGTGAGAAATACGGTGGTGGTGCAGTAAACCTTGTTTCATTAATCAGCACTGGAGACATGTTTGTACCAAAACAAGTAAATACCACTGGTTATCCAATGGATGAAAATTATTCTAAAGTATGTTTGGACTGTGGTTGGGCTACTGGATTCCCTGATGCAGAAAACTATAATGTATGTCCAATCTGTAATCATGAACTTGAAGTTCGTTCTGCTACAGATGTATTGATTAATGAAATTACAATTTCCAAAGATGCTGTTTCTGTTTCTGTCTATGGAAGCGAAAAGGCAGGGTTGTCTGATATTACCCGAGAAGTGGTAAAGGCATCAGTTAAGAAGTATGGTTATAATGCATCGACAATAGCCGGTTCCATTAATAAGGGTATCAATAATGGTCTTATTGTTGGAGTGGATTATGTAGAACCGAGTGACTTGAATGTAAAACCTGATGTTCGTGCTGTAGGGGTATACTACAATGCATTACCTAATGGCAGAACTTCTCCTGCATGGAATTTACCTATTAATTCCATAGTGCTTACTATTTTAGGTTCTATTCAAACAGCAATTGGTTTTGTTTTAATAGTCTTGGTTGTATTTAGAACAAGATTATTGAAATCATTTAGAGATCGTGTTTCTTAAATTGGTTTTTACCAATTTTCATTTTCTTATTTTTTATTTATTTTTCTATTTTTCTATTTTTCTTTTCTATTTTTATATTTCTCCATAATTTTTTGTTCATTTTTTCTATTGTTTTTTATTTATTTTTTTATTTATTGGATTAAAATTATTTATTATTCAATTTTTTTAAATATTCGTTAGTTTTTATTCAATATTTTTAATATTATTGTTTATTTTTAAATTTAATTAGTTTTTAATAGTAATATATTTAAATAAAAAAATATAAAGTAATATGTAGATTTTTAAATAATGTAAATCATTTATTTTATTTTTTTATTAATGATTATAGGGATAATATGGCTTTGGTATTGATTAGAGGAGAAAACAATTCAAAAATTCTTAATGCAATTGCAGATGTTGAAAGGCATGCAAATTTAAATTTAACTACAAAACCTAAAAGGATTGACGCAAAATATGCAGATAAAATTGTTGAAAACATTTTAAAGGCTCCATTAAGAACCAAATCAAATGTAGCTACTGCATTTCGTATAAAAGAAGACACTGCAACTGCAATTGTTCAAATCAAAAAAATTCATCCTCCTGCTCATATTGTCGTAATCAGCAATGATTATGAGGATTATAAGGAATTAAATAAATCATTCAACGATGCAAAAGTATTCAAAGGATATTACTCCGGCAAAAAACAATCAACTCAAATGAAGGATTATAAGGCTAATAATGAATAATTGGCGTAATCCCTTTATTTTTTCATTGTTAACTTTTTATCATTTCTCATTTTTATTTATTTTTCTAACTATTTTTCTAACTATTTTTTTCTTATTTTCAATCTCCATTTCTCTTTTTCTCATCTATTTTTCAGTTAACTTGGTAAATAACTTATTAGAATTAATTAAAAAGTATTATATAATTCAAAAATCATATATTTAAACATGAATTGTGAAATATGTGGTAAACCTATAGAAGGCAGACCTATTAGAACAAAAATAGATGGTTCAGTTTTAGAAGTTTGCAAGGAATGTTCTAAATTCGGAAGAGTTCAAAAGGACACTCCTCTTGAGAGAAAATTTGTTTCAAGAAACAAAAAGGGAAACCCTCAAAGACCTCAAGCAAACAAGCAGAATGTTCAAAGAAGACGCAGAGAAGAACCTATGGATGAGCTTGTAGAAGATTACAATCTATTAATCAGAAAGGCAAGGGAATCTAAGGGTTGGACAAGAGAAGAATTAGGGGCTAAGATGTATGAAAAGGTTTCAGTAATCAACAGAATCGAATCTGGAAAGATGGAACCGGATATAAAGTTAGCTAAAAAATTCGAAAAGACTTTGGGCATCACTATAATTGAAAAATATGATGAAATGGATTTGGAATCATTTAAAAGTTCTGCATCAGGTCCAAATACATTAGGAAGTATTGTAAAGATCAAAAGGAAATAATCCTTTTACAATATTTTCAATTTCATTTTTTCAGGATTTATATTCTATTTTTTAATCTATTTTTCGATTATTTTTTATGAAATTATTTTTCTTACTAAAATTAAGAAAAACTTTATATATTACTATGTATAAATTATTTTATAATCTACGAATATTTAGATTAAAATAGAATTATAATATATAACAATTATTATAATTTCTATCTATACTTAAAATGTAAAATTGTTGTAAAAATATGATATAAAATTAATTAGTACATTTGAAAACTAAATTTAAAATTTATATAGATGATAACTAATTTAAAGGAGGAGTGTATTATGGAAGATTCTCCAAATGAAGTTCAAAATATCGCTAGTCCTACTAAAATAGAAGAAGTGGATGAGCCTAAAACCGTTGAAGAACTTCAAAAAGAACTAGATTTGCTTAAGGCAGAGAATACAAAAACCAAACGTAATCTCATGTGGAAGGTTAGAAAGCTTGAAAAGGATAAGATTCTAACTGAAAATGAAAAGATTCGTTTAGAAAGAGAGTTAAAATCATTAAGAGGTGAAGTTGAAAGATTCAGATCACCTCCACTTATATTGGCTACAATTACTGAAGTCATTGATGATTCAAGATTGACTGTAAAAAGCAGTACTGGACCAAGTTTCCTCATCAACTATTCAAAATTCTTGGATGAAAAATTATTGAAACCAGGTTCAAGAGTAGCTTTAAATCAACAAACCTTTGGTGTTGTTGAAGTATTGCCATCTGAGAAGGATGCAAATGTTTCCGGTATGGAAATTGACACCAAACCTGATGTAACCTATGATGTTATCGGTGGTTTGGATGATCAAATCATTGAAGTTAAGGAAACTGTAGAATTACCTTTAAAACATCCTGAATTGTTTGAAAAGGTCGGTATTGACCCACCTAAAGGTATTCTATTGTACGGTCCTCCAGGAACTGGTAAGACCTTGCTTGCAAAGGCAGTAGCTAATGAAACAAATGCAACATTCATTAAGGTTGTTGCTTCCGAATTCGTTAAAAAATACATTGGTGAAGGAGCAAGAATGGTTAGAGAAGTATTTGAGCTTGCTAAGGAAAAGGCACCAAGTATCATCTTCATTGATGAGCTTGATGCAGTAGCTGCACAAAGACTTAAAAGTTCAACCAGTGGAGATAGGGAAGTTCAAAGAACTCTTATGCAATTGCTTGCAGAATTGGATGGATTTGAATCCCGTGGAGATATTGGTATCATAGGCGCTACCAACAGACCTGATATCTTAGACCCAGCATTGCTCAGACCTGGAAGATTCGACAGATTCATTGAAGTTCCAGCTCCAAATGAAGAAGGAAGACTTGAGATTCTCAAGATTCACACCAAGAGAATGAATTTATCTTCTGATATTAATCTTAATGATATTGTCGCTCTTACAGAAGGATTCGCTGGTGCAGACTTAAAGGCTATCTGTACAGAAGCAGGTATGTTTGCTATCCGTGAAGAAAGAGACCATATCATTATGGCAGACTTTGAGGATGCTATTAACAAGATTTTAGGTAAAAATAAAGAAGGTCAATTAGATGACAATGGTGGAGTGATGTTTGGATAATTCCAGATATTGCTTTTTTATCTAATTATTTTTTTTTTATTTTATCCGATTATCTTTTAAAGTTTTTTATTTAAAAATCATTTATTTTTTAATTTTTAATTTTTTATTCTTTAACTTAGTTAAAATCATATAATGGCCTGTGATGAACCCTATGAGCTCTGATACGTGATGAATGATGGGCGATCTGAGGCCATTTAATTCTTATTTCTTTTTTTAAATCATTTAAACAAATTTAAATTTTTTCAGAATATTTTTCAGTAAATTTTTGCTAAACAAGTTATTTATCATTTTTATTCTAAAATTGTTGAACAATTAAAAAGTTTAAATACATTTTATTATATAACTATTATTAACAATTGAAGGAGGTAAAAGTTTGACAAATCTATCTAATGAAGAAAATTTCCTTAAGTTTCAAGAGGACATTAAGTTTTTGATTAACTCTGAGATTCGTTTAAAGATATTAGGCTGCTTATATAATTCCGGTGCTTCAATAAAACAAATTGAAGCGAAAACTAATTATAGCTATAGTTCAATTCTTGATAATATAAACAAGCTAGAGCAAAAAGAATTTATTTATAATATAGACGATAAGTTTTATTTGTATAATAAGACAAGGGTAAAATTAATTAATATTCTCTATTTTAACAAATCTGCTAAGTTTTTAAGAGAAAATGCTGATTTTCTAAATCGCTCTCTTTTAGATATTAATATAGATATCATTAAAGATTTATCTGCTCTGGATGGGTCTAGATTAATTGAATCCACCAGCACTGATTTATTTAAGGCTACTGAGATATTTCAACGTTCTTTGATGGGTTTTAAATTTTTAAAGGGAATTTTTCCATATTTCCATCCAAGGCATCATGACATTATCAGCTATTGGATAGATAATGATTGCACTGTCGAATTGATACTTCCTGATGAAGTTTCTGAAGCTGTAAAAAATTTCATTATAGATTATGTTCCAAAGAGCCCTGGAATTAAGAATAGATTTGTCAAATTAAAGCCTAATGACCATAATATCCAATTTGCATTTACAGTTTCTGACAAATGTTTAGTTTTGGCTTTCTATACTAAATCAGGGCAATTCAATCAAAATTCAGTATTGGTTTCAACTAATCCTGAAGCTATAACTTTCGGATTAAAGCTTTTTGAAGAATATGAACAATTATGTGGGCCTTATGTGTCATTGGAAGACATTATTTATCCTAACGGAAGGGGGGATAATTATTAGTGAAGAGTTCTTTGAAGGAATATGTGATTTGGCAGATTTTAACTTACTGAAATTTGTTGTCAGCTCTGAATTGCGATTGAGATTATTGTTTAGTTTGTATGAATCCTCCAAATCAATAAAGGAATTGGAGGGAGAGTTCAATAGAAAATCAGGAAATATTTCCAGAGGGCTGAATGAATTGATGTCCTGTAAATTAATCGAAAGACTTCCAAATAAATTGTATGTCATCTCATCAATAGGCTTTTTGCTTGTGAAAAATTTGGAAAATCTGATGTTCTATTTTGATAATATTAATTATTTTGAAGAATTTAGTGAAAATCATTCCTTAAGGTCTATTCCTAACAAATTTTTAAAGGAATTGTCCATTTTCTATGGTTCTACATTAGTTGAATCAACAATTACAGAATTCGCAAAGCCTATTAATATGTATTTGGAAAACATTAGGAAATCTACTTATATCTGCATGATTTTGCCAGTTTTCTCTAAACTCTTTATGGATGCTATTGCTGAAGCATTAATTGAGCATGATGGCTATTTGGATATAATCACTACAAAAAATATCTATGATTTAATTATTAAATCGGATAATGAAAAATTGTTTAGGAGTTTGATGAGGGATAAAAAGATCAATCTTTATATTGTCGAGGACATGCCAAATATCTTCTTCACGGTCACAGATGTTTTTGGTTCATTATTCCTTTTTTATGACGATGTAGTGTTTGACAATTCTCAAATGCTTCTTTTAGATGGTGAATCCAATTTAAATGATGCTTATAGGTTCTATAGGTTTTTCAAGAATGAAATAGTATAATTTTTTATTTATTTTTTATTTTTCTCTTTTTAATTATTTTCTTTTATCATATCTATTCTTTTCTTTTTATGGATATCTAGTTTTTAAATTGTTTTTATCATTGATTTTAATTTTCATCATCAACATGTTTTTTTATCATGAGTTTCTTTAACATCCTCTTCATTTTTAAATTTTAGATAAATAATAATTTTTTCATCATTATCAAAATTTTTTATCCTAAATTTTTGTTTTCTATATTTATTTTGAAATTTTTTTTATTAATCTAATTTTTTTCATTTTTTTACAGTTTTGCGATATATATTGAAATTCACATCATAAGTATGAAAAATTATCATAAGGTCTTATTTTTCTTATTAAATCGTCATATGTCCATAAATTTGAATTTAATCTATGAAAAAATAGTAAATTTTATATATAGAATTAAATAAACCTTTATTTGAAAAGTATTTGTACTAAATCTATCTATTTCTAAATTAAATTGATTTTATTAATTTTTTTTAGAAAATAAGTGTTTAAATCTTGTTTAAATCTTGATTTTTTCTAAAATTTTTGGGTTTTCGAAAATTTTAGACACTTTTAATTTTTCTTTTTGAAAATAATGATTAGAAAAATGAAAAATAGGTTTTTTATAAATATTTTTATATTTTTGAGGTGAAAAAATGGCAACTTTTAAAGGATTTGCAATGAAAAGACTCAATGAGATTGGTTGGGTAGAAAAAGAAGTACCTGAATGTGGACCATATGATGCAATTGTTAAACCAACTTGTGTATCCCCATGTACTTCAGATATTCACACTGTATGGGAAGGAGCAATCGGTGACAGAAGAGACATGGTCTTAGGTCACGAAGCAGTCGGTGAAGTTGTAGAAGTAGGTAGCCACGTTACCAAATTCAAACCTGGTGACCGTGTAATTGTTCCTGCTATTACCCCTGACTGGGATGACGAAGCTGCTCAAAGAGGATTCCCTTCACAAACAACCGAACCTCTCGGTGGATGGAAATTCTCCAACTTCAAAGACGGTGTATTTGGTGAAAGATTCCACGTAAACATGGCTGACGCAAACTTAACCTTCATCCCAGATGGATTATCCGAGGAAGGTGCTGTAATGTTAACCGACATGTGGTCTACTGGTATGATGGGATCCGAAAACGCTGACATTCCATTAGGTGGATCCGTACTTGTTATCGGTATTGGTGCAGTAGGTCTTTCAGCTATTGCTGGTGCAAAATGTTTAGGTGCAGGTAGATTATTCGCTGCAGGTACACGTCCAATTTCTGTCGAAGTTGCTAAAAAATACGGTGCAACTGACATCATTAACTATAAAAACGGAGCTATCGACGAACAAGTCAGAGACCTTACTGATGGTGCTGGTGTAGATTCAGTAGTTATCGCTGGTGGTAACTTAGAAAACACATGGGCAGAAGCTATTAAATCTGCAAAAGCAGGAGGAACCGTATCCAACGTAAACTACTTAAGTGGTGCTGACAACGTATTGATTCCACGTGTAGAATGGGGTTGCGGTATGTCCAACATCAACATTAAAAACGGATTATGTCCTGGTGGAGCAGTAAGAATGGAAAGACTTGCTGACTTAGCATTATGCGGTAGACAAGACCCTGAATTATTAGTTACCCACAAATTCAAAGGCCTTGAAAAAATCGAAGATGCATTACTCTTGATGAAAGAAAAACCTAAAGACTTAATCAAACCTGTAGTAATGTTAGACATCGACTAAGTTCGTTGATTTTGAATTAGGGATTTTAAAAGTAATGGATTTATTCCATTACTTTTTTTTTAAAAATTTTTTATAAAAAAATTGTTGATATGAAAATTATCTATTTAATTATCTTTTATGATATTTTTAGGAGGATAACATGAAAGTTGCAGTTATTGGTGGAACTGGTCCGCAAGGTTTAGGAATTGCAAAAAGATTTGCAATTGAAGGTGTGGAAGTTATTGTAGGTTCCCGTAAGGAAGAAAAGGCATTGCAAATTGTTGAAGAAACAATTGAAGAACTTAAGGATTATGACTTAAACATTGTAGGAATGGCAAATGAAGATGCAGCAAAAGCTGGAGACATCTTAATTCTCACAGTACCTCTTGCAGCACAAAAACCTACTCTTGAAGGAATCAAGGAATTCTGTACAGACAAAATCGTTCTCGATGCAACCGTACCTCTTGAAACAGCTATCGGTGGAAAACCATTCCGTTTCATTGACTTGATGGAAGGGTCTGCTGCAGAAAGAACTGACAAAATCCTTGCTGGAACTGGTGCAAAAGTCATCTGTGCATTCTGTAATATAAGTAACTCTCACTTATCTAATATTCCAAATGACATAGACTGTGATTGCTTGATTGCAGGAAATGATAAGGAAGCAAAGGAAATTGCTGCTGAACTCATTAATAAACTTCCAGGTGTAAAAGCAATTGATACAGGAATTTTAGAAAAATCCAGAATTATTGAAAAAATCACTCCACTTCTTATTGGATTGAACATTAAATACAGATCCCATTACGGAGGATTAAGAATTACTGGAATTCCTCAATTTGAAGACTAACTATAATCTATTTATTGGATTAGTATAAGGGAAAATAGGTTTTAAATAAATTATATGGTTTGATAAGTAATTTTTTCATCGAATTCATTTTTTTCTCAACCCAGTTAAATATTTAAAAATTATGTTGCCTCTTATCTTAATTTATGATATTTGACTTTCATTCTCCGAACGAATTAGTTTTTTTCTCTAGATTGCCATAACCTATGATTCGAAATATTTTTATTTATTAAACCGTATATATTTATTTAAAACTATATTAATAGGTGATTATATGATATTAGTTTTAGCTAAAGCAATTCCTAAAGATGAAGACGCTTGTGAAAAAATTGTAGAATTTGCACAAGATTTAATTGAAAACACTAAAAAGGAAGAAGGAAACATAGATTACAATTTATACTCCAACACTGCTGATGGAACATTGTTATTCGTCGAACAATGGGAATCTGTAGAAATATTAGGTTCACATTTGCAAACCGACCACTTCATCAGATTTGGAGACAACATTAAAGATTTAGTAGCACAAGACCTTATCATTGATGTATTTGATGCAAATGCTGTAGATCTTTAAATAAATTGACTTTTTCTTTTTTCTTATTTTCTTTTTTTATTATTTTAACTTAATTTTAACTTTTTTTATTAGATTTTCAATTCCATTTTTACTTATTTTATGGATTTTAAACTCAATTTCACTTTTTTAGCTATTTTTCCATTATATTGTATAAATTATATATAATGTACATAAACTATATTTAAAATAAAAATTATAAATATAAAGTGATGTTTGGTAAAGATAAAAAAGAAGAATATCATGAAAAGGTATTATACGAGACACAGCCTAATATTTTTGTCTATTCAAAAGGAATTTTAATATCAATGTTTGTGCTCGGATTTTTATTTTTCTTGTATTCTGCTGGAATTCAATACATTGGGAACATGAATGTCTATTTGATTGAGTCAACCAAAGTTCCAATGACACGTTATTTTGCAATAGCTGTCTTTATCTTAATAATGATTGTATTGTTATACATCATCTTAAAGCTTTTAATCTGGACTTCAATCAAGTATACAATCACTGAAAGCAGAGTGATTGTTGAAAAGGGCATACTCTTGCAAAAGAAAAACTACATGCCTTTTAACACTATTCAGGATGTTAGCCGTTCCCAAAGTCTTTTAGGAAAGATATTTTCTGTAGGCACTATTACCTTATACAGCGCTTATGATGGAAAGGATATGGAATTAAAGGACGTTTCCAGCCCTAAAAAGATTGAAGATATCATTTTCGAGAATATGAGAGGAACCCATTTAATGCGTCGCAATATTTATGATGATGATTTCAATCCAATAAGGCCAAATCATGAACCTGGCCATTATAGACGTATGGAAGACTTGGATGATTTGGAACTGGTTGATGCTAAAGAGCGTAAAAGACAACTTAGAGAAATAAGACGCCAAGCTAAAAGGTCCAGAAACAATCCAAATTATAACTCAAATTACAATTCCAATTATGATTCTCCTTATGGCTCCAATGATCCATATTATGATGATTATAACAGTTATAATGATTATGGCGGCTATGATTATGATGATTATTCAAGAGATAGGAACTATAGAGAAAGCAGAGCTCCTAGAAATGATTACAATAATCAATATGATTCCAGAAGAAGGCCTGACTCACATCATCATCAGTATTCCGGTGCTATCAAAGACTCTTATTCAAGAAATCCTGACAAATACTTTGCAAATAATTATGAGGAATTCCATCAAAGTAATCTAGATGCTCAAAGAGATTATGATGATTACATTCAAGGCAGAAATCAGTATGGCGAGGATTATAACCAAGAGCCTCAAAAGGTAGAAAAGAAATCCAGAGGGCTTTCAAGATTAAATCCATTTTCAAGCAATAAGGATGAAGATATTTATGAAGATATCTCTGATGCAGAGTTTGATACCACTATAAATCAAGCTATGCATGAAATGGATGATAACATTAAGTTCCAGCCGTCAAATGATAATCGCTTTAGAGATGATTATAATCATGGACCTAGAGGGCATGATAGAGCCTATGATAGAAATTATGATGGCTATGATGACAGATATTATGATGACTACTATGATAGAAATGTTAATTCCCATAGATATCAGGATTCAAGACCTTTAAGAGACAATTATAATAATCCTAATCATTATGATAATCGTCATGATAGTTATAATCAAAGAGATTATGGGCAAAATGAGAGTTATAGGAAATCTAATTCAAGAAATCATAATTATGGCTCCAGTTCCAATCATTATGATGCAAATCGTACCAGAACATACTCTGGTGATGATGAGATAGATTATAAATACATGAGCCCTAGGGAATCCAGAAAAAGGTCTGGACGCAATTCCAGTTCTCATTATGATGATTATAATCACTATAGAGATGAGGATACTGCAGAATCTGGAAAGGATAAAAAGAATAAGACTTCCGATGATCTCTTTGAAAAGCATTCCAGAAAATTCAGGAGATAATTTTTTATATTGATAAATAATTTTTAAATTAATTTTAATTTTTAAATTAATTATCAATTTTTTATTTTAATATTTTTAATTAAGTTTAATTTTTAGTTTTTCTAAGCTCTTTTATTTCAATTATGTGGGTTAACTATGAGTTTTGATTATGATGTTACAATCATTGGAGCAGGTCCTATTGGTTCTACTTTGGCTTATGAATTGGCTAAAGATGATATCAATGTCTGCCTTATAGATAAGAAGAAAGTAATAGGATTGCCATTGCAATGTGCAGGCATAATCAATAAAAGAGTTTTGAATATCAATCACTTTCCTGATGAATTAATATTAAATAAGGTTAAAGGTGCTGTTTTACACAGTAAAAATCATAGCTTAAGCGTTTCTAAAGAGGAAGATCAGGCCTTAATAATTGATAGGGTTTCATTGGACCAATTCCTATACAATAGAGCTATTGAAAACGGTGCCGATTCATATCTTTCTTCTAAAGTTGTGGCTATTGATGATGTTGAAGGAAAAGTCTCATTTCAAAATGAATCAGCTGAAAAAAGCATCAAATCCAAGATTATTGTAGGTGCAGATGGGCCTCTTTCCCTTGTTTCTTCTGCAATTGGCAATGATTTCGATTATTATTGTGCAAGCCAATATTTAGTAAAAATTGAAGAAGATAACAATAATATGTCATTTGTAGATTTATACGCTTATGGAGATTTATTCCCAGGATTCATATGGCAGATTCCAGTGAGTAAAAATATATTTAGAATTGGATTGTTTTCAAATTATGATTATAAAAGGCAAAATGAAATTTTAGATGATTTCTTGGAAAATGACTTTAATTATGATGATTATGAAATAATTGAAAAATATAAGGGCAAGAT
>NZ_JAFRJO010000012.1 GCF_017432245.1 Methanobrevibacter sp. | reverse complement strand
TTAGATCAAGATCATATAAAAGAACAAATACAAAAACTCCTGGTGGAGTTAATGTTTTAAGATATAAAAAGAAAAAACCATCTAAGCATGTATGTGCTGAATGTGGTGCTGTATTACATGGTGTTCCAAGAGGACGTCCTTATGAGATTGGCAAATTAGCAAAATCTCAAAAAAGACCTAACCGTCCATTTGGTGGATACTTATGTCCAAAATGTGCTCGTAAACATTTCAAAGATGAGGCAAGAAAATAATGATAATAACAATCGGTGGGACAGCAGGTAGTGGAACTACAACTGCTGCAAAGGTATTATCTGAAAAATTAGAGATTCCATTTGTTTCTGCTGGTGCAATATTCAGAGAAATGGCTGCAGAGAGGGGAATGACTCCTGTTGAATTCGGCAAATTTGCTGAAAATAATACTGACATCGATAAAGAGATTGATAATAGACAAGCTAAACTTGCAGAAGAAGCTCAAGATTTAATTGTTGAAGGAAGACTTTCTGCATATTTCATTGATGCGGATTTAAAAGTTTGTTTCACCGCTCCCTTAGAAGTTAGAGCTAAAAGGGTATGTGAAAGGGAAGACAAATCAATTGAGCTTGCAAAAGAGGAAATTCTTTCCCGTGAAGAAAGTGAAGCTTTAAGATATATGGATATTCATAACATAGATATTAGAAATATGGATATTTATGATTTAATTATAAATACTGACAGTTTTGATCCTGACATTATTGCGGAAATTATTTTAACAACATTAAAGGTGATATAATGGCAGCTATAGAAGTTGGTAGAAAATGTATTAAAACTGCTGGAAGAGAAGCAGGTAAAGAATGTGAAGTTGTTGCAATCATTGATGAAAACTTCGTTGAAGTAAAAGGAGACGAAGTTAAAAACAGACGTTGTAACATCAACCATTTAGAACCTATCATGGAATAAGTTTATTATTCCATAATTCTAAATTCTAGTTAGTTTACATTTTACTTTTTTAACTTTTTATATATTAAAATTAAAGCACATTTTTGTGTATTAGATAGGAATTCATCATCCAAACTTTTAAAAAAAGTTTGATTAGAATTTTTTTCAAGGTTTTTTGTGATGAGTTCTAAATTTTTTCTTTTTTTAAATTACTTTTTTTATTTATTTTTACTATTTTTACTATTTTTATTATTTTTATTTAGCTATTTTTTTAGTTCTTTAGTTATTTTTATAAATTATTAAAATTAAAATAATATTATTAAATTTATTAATCTAAATTAGTCTAAATTATTTAAAATCTATAAAACTTATTTTGAGGAGTATTATGTCCAGAAGGTTTGCAGTTATAGACACAGAAACAAATTGGAAAGATGAAGTGATGTCCATAGGTGTCCTGATTGCAAAATCAAATAATGTTGAAAGAACTGATTCTCGCTATTATATCTTGCCTAGAGCTGAAAAGATAGGTGGAATGTATTCAAGTTCAATGAGAATGACAAAACATGAAATCATTACAAAGCATAGGCCAGATGCTATTGATGATTTAAAGGATTTGCTTAATTCAAATGGTGTTAATGATCTACTTGCTTACAATGCCTCTTTTGATAAGCGTCATTTACCTGAACTTCATGATGGATTTTCTTGGAGAGACATAATGAAGGTTGCTGCTTATAAACAGCATAATCCACATATTCCAAATCATATGCCTTGTTGTGGAACTGGTAGATTAAGAAGAGGGTATGGTGTTGAGCAAATGCTTCGAATATTAGGAAAAAAGGATTATTGCGAAACTCATAATGCAATTGTAGATGCAAGAGATGAGTTAATGATTATGAAAAAATTAGGATATGATATCGATTACTATCCTGAAATTTAATGATTCCAATTGTTATAAAAAATAAAAAATAAGTATGATAAACTCTTTTTTAAAAAAATTAAATAAAATTAAAAAATAAAATAACATGGGTAATAAAATTAAAATACTCATTATTGAAGAGGATAGCGAAGTTTCAAAATTCCTTTTTTACTCACTATCTTGTCGATTCCTGAGTTCTTTATCATTCTAAAGCATATCGGGCAAGGTTCCGCATCTTCTATTTCCACCCAATCACCATCAACAGACATCTCTCCCGCAAGATAGATGCTTGCTCCAAGCATGTCTTTCCTTCTTGCAGAGATCATAGCATTCTGTTCTGCATGTACTGAAAAGCAGTCATTGTAGTTTCCTGAATTTGATGGAAGGTTCATTCTTTGACAAGTTCCTCTGTCACAACAGTTTTCCTCTCCTCTTGGATTTCCATTATAACCTGTACTGATTATTTCATCGTTATTTACTATTACAGCACCATAGCGTCTTTTTAAGCAAGTGCTTCTTTTTGATACAGCAAGTGCGATTGCAAGATAATATTCAGTTTTGCTCATACGGTTTGATTCATTTTCAATTTTGGATTTTTCATCTGCCATATTAGTTCTCCATTTTTCTCCATTTCTTTAACTATTCTTATTATTTATAATCGTTTATTATTATAGTTTTTTGTAGAATTATTTTTTAAAATTCTTAATTGAATTTTTAATCACCAATTAAATCATAAATTAAACCATAAATTAAATCATAAATTAAATCATTAATAAATCATTAATTAAATTTATTTATTATAAAAATCTTATTTTATATTATATAAAAATCTTATTTTAAAAACTTTTAGCTATTGGAGAATAAACTATGGAAGATTATCTAATTAAATCAAATGTGGAAACAAATCCTGAATATGGCTGCAATCCATATGAAAGGCCTATAGAGGAACATATAGCTAAAGGTATAATCAATTTGGACAAGCCATCTGGCCCTACATCTCATGAAGTGGACTCTTGGGTAAAGAGAATACTTGGTTGCAAGAAGACAGGTCATGGCGGAACACTTGACCCTAAAGTTACTGGAGTATTGCCTATCGGCATTGACAATGCTACAAGAGTCAGTCAACTTCTCCTTCCAGCAGGCAAGGAATATGTATGTCTCATGACCCTGCACAAGGAAATACCTGAAGATCAAATAAAAGAGATTTTCGATGAATTTACTGGCAAGATATATCAAACACCGCCTGTTAAATCAGCCGTCAAACGTGAATTAAGGGTGAGAAATATTTATTACTCTACCATTTATGAAATTGAAGGCAAGGATATCCTTTTTAGAATAGGTTGTGAAGCAGGAACCTATGTCAGAACCTATTGTCATGATATTGGTGAAGCTTTAGGATGTGGAGCACATATGGCAGAGCTTAGAAGAACAAGGGTAGGTCCATTTGATGAGCGAAACAATGACCTTGTAAACTTACATGACCTTACCGATGCATATCATTTTTACATTGAAGATGGTGATGAATCATACATAAGGAAAGCTATTCAGCCAATGGAAGTGGCTAGTTCCCACCTTCCTCAGATATTCATAAAGGATTCTGCTGTTGAAGCAATTTGCCAAGGGGCAAAGCTTGGTGCAGGTGGAATAGCTAAATTATCCAAGGACATTCAAAAGGGAAATCTTGTTGCTATTAAGTCCTTGAAAGGAGAATTGGTAGCTGCAGGAACTTCATTGTTCTCATCTCAAGAGATAATGAATGCAGATTCCGGGCTTGTTGTTGATACAAATAAGGTCTTTATGGATACTGGAATTTATCCAAAAGGTTGGTAATGATCACATAATTATAATTCATTAAAAATTAATTTTAAGTTATTTAATTGATTTAAAATTGATTTAAATTCATAAATTAAAATGGTGATAAGATGTCTGATAAAGATAAAGTAATTGAAGCATTTAAAAACTCTGAAGAACCTTTAAACGCTACTAAAGTTAGTGAAATTTCAGGTGTAGAAAAGAAAGAAGTCGATAAGATCATGAAAGAATTGAAAAAAGATGAAACCATTGTTTCTCCAAAAAGATGTTACTGGACTCTTGCAGACAAATAGTTTCATTTTAAATCTTTTATCTTCTTTTAATATACTATTTTTTCAATATACTATTTTTTTAACATATTTTTTTATTTTTTA
>NZ_JAFRJO010000011.1 GCF_017432245.1 Methanobrevibacter sp. | reverse complement strand
TTTTCAAATGCTCTAACTGCTTTTATTTATATGTAAAGAAATAAACTAAATATAATTAGGTTACATTTTAAGTGGGTTTTAATATGGCTAAAAAAGGTTCAGCTGAGGAAAGAGATTTAGTTCATAAATTATGGGATAGAGATTTTGCAGCTATGAGGGCTCCAGCATCTGGAGGGGCTACTAAAAAGCCATTACCTGATGTTATAGCAGGAAATGGTAAAATTTACTTGGCTATTGAAGTAAAGACAACTACTAAAGACAAAATTTACATTGATTATCCTCAAATAGATGCTTTGATAGAGTTTTCAGAGACTTTTGGTGCAGATCCATACCTTGGTGTTAAATTCAAATACACAAAATGGTTTTTCTTATCTCCAGATTTGATAGAGAAAACCAGAAATGGTAATTATAAGGTAGAGAAGAATTATTGTTTAGAAAAAGCATATGAACTCGATGAAATCTGTGGCTTTGATAAGCAAGTCAAATTTTAGTCAATTGAATTCTTATTTTCTTTTTTTATTTCATCAATAAGTTTATATATTATTAAAACATACTTTATAATACTGTATTATTATTTATGCCAAGATAGCTTAGAGGCGAAGCGGTTGGCTGCAGACCAATTACACGGGAGTTCAAATCTCTCTCTTGGCTTTAGGTTAACATATTTCACATGTTAATCTATTAAGTATGGGGTTATGGTGTAACCTGGCATCATCTGGGACTCCAGTTGTCTTTGAAGAAATACGCGTAGTCTGATGATCAGTATACATTGGTTATGTGATGACCAATTGGAGTACTGAGGCAAGAGAAATCCTAGGATCGGGGTTCAAATCCCTGTGACCCCATTTTTACTTAATTTTTTACTATTTTTATTTAGATTTTTACAATTTTATTTATTTTATTAGACTATTTTAGATTTATTCAGATTTTTCTTATTTTTCTTATTTTTTAGTCTATTTTAGGTAAGTTTATTTACTATTTATTAAAGAATATTTAATAGATTTTAAATTTTTAAAGTGATATTATGGAAAAAATCAATAATGTTTATTGTATTGAAGGGGTAATGGCAGATTCCAATTCCTATTTGATTGATAATACTGATTCAGATTCTGATTATAATTACATTTTAGTGGATACTGGAACAGGTCAGAGCAATTCAAACTTATTTTCAAAAATCAAAGAGATAGGCATTGAGATAGAGGATATAGATTTAATTGTAAACACTCATTGTCACTATGATCATGTTGGTGGAAATGACTTTTTTCCCAATGCGAAAATAGCTATTCATAAAATCGATGCTATTGCACTAAGAGACCCTGAAAGTGAATTGACAGTTTCCTCATTATTCGGCGCAATTGTCAGAAAGCATGATGTTGATATAGAGCTTGAAGATGGAGATAAAATAGCTAATTTTGAAGTTTTAAACACTCCTGGACATACTAAAGGTGGAATATCTTTGTATGATGGTCAAATTCTCATTTCTGGTGATACCATTTTTTCAAATGGGGGAGTAGGCCGTATGGATATTGGTGGAGACCCTAATGACATGAAGGCATCCTTAATGCGTTTGAAGGAGTTGGATGTTGAATATTTGCTTCCAGGTCATGGTCCTTGGGTGAATAATGGCAATCAGCATGTCAAAATGTCTTGCATGATGATGGGAATAAGATAAAAATTATTTTATTCCATTTTTTTATTGAATAATTAATTAGTTTTAATATTTACGAATGAATATTTCATTCATAAAAAAATAGAGGGATTGGGGATTTAAAATCCGAATAATCCTCCAGCACCCATAAATTTCTTTTCAGCTTTTTCAAAGGCGTTTCTTTTTACAAGAATGGAAATCTTATCCCCGCTGTTTAATATGTCATCTGGTTGAGGAATTTCCAATTCATGATTATCTTTATTTCTAGATATGATAATGTAATCCTTGGTTGGAGAGAATTCAGAAACTCTCTTTCCAAATACCTTAGGGTTTTTAATTGTCATATCTAAAATCTCTGCATTACCGGCCCCAAAGGCGGTTAAGTCTGCTACATTAGGTCTTGTAATAATTTTTTCAAGGAATCCTGCAGCGGTTCGCTCAGGGCTAATTACCTTATCAATTCCAACTTTTTTAAATGCCTCTTCGTGGTCTGGATTACTTACCCTTGCAATAATTTGCCCATCAGTATACTCTTTTACTAAAATGCAAGATAATAAGTTTGATTCATCATTACCGGTAGTAGCTACAAAAACGTCAGCTTCTTCAATGTTTGCCTCTTCCAAGGTTTTTGTATCAGTTCCGTTTCCACAAATAATCATAGCATCCAATTCTTCAGTTGCTTGATCACATAAGTCCTCATTGCTTTCAATAATTGTTACATCATAACCATGAATAATTAAACGGTCTGCAAGTGAAAGTCCTACACGACCCCCGCCCAAAATCACAATATACATAACAAACACCTAAAAACTTTTTTTTCAATGAATAAAAGATTCTATAATATTTTTTAAAAATCATTAATATTTATAATCATTATTTTTGTTGTAATCTTCAAAAATTTTAATGAAAATTAACATATTGTTTTAATATCTTAATTTATATTTATAAATCTTTCGTAATGTTAGTTTTTATATATTAAAACAATAAAAAAAGGAGTGTTTTTAAGCTTGTTTTTAAGAGGAATAAATGGTGTTTTTTATTCAATTGAACCATTTTTCTTCATGTTTTTAATTCTTCTTTTTGGATTTATCAATCCGCCGATTGTTCTAAAGACCACTAAGACTGGGATGATTTCCAATCTTCCAATCCACATCAAGAAAATCAAGGTCAATTTTAAAGGTGTTGGCAATCCTCCAAAGACTATGCCTGTACTTAATCCATTATTACATTGTAAGGAAACGATGTCAAATAATGCTGTAAATGGGTCATATCCATAGAGAGTCATTATTATCCATCCGCATATCATGAAAAATAGGAAAATCACTATATATGCAGATGCCTCTTTAATTTCCCTTTCATTTATTTTCTTTCCACCAATTCTTGTACTAACAACCCTTCCTTCCGGTGAAACAAGGTTAGTAACAGTTAAGTTCATTCCTTTAAGCACTGTAATTACCCTAATAAGCTTTAAACCACCACTAGTGGATCCTGAAGAACCCCCTATCAGCATTAAAACCATTAGAACAATAAGTGAAGAGCTGCTCCACCTTGCAAGTTCATATGGAGGAACTACATTTGCACCAGTAGTTGTAATTGCAGAAACAATGGTGAACAATTCCTCTATAGGCACCATTTTATTTGTAACTAGGATAAATGCGCTTGCAATCACAATCAAGCAAATCAGCAATTGGAATTGGACATCCTTTAAAACAGATTTTCCCTTTGTTTTTACAATCTTATAATGTATGGAAAAGCTTGTTGCACCTAAAATCATTAAAACCATAGTGATTATGTAAACCAAGCTGTTTTGATAGAATCCTACATTTGCATTTTTAATTGACATTCCTCCAGTGGAAATGCTGGTAAATGTAAGATTTATTGAATCGAAGATTGGAAGGCCTGCTAAAATAAAAAGAACTATTCCTGCAGCGGTATAAATCAAGTAAATTTCCAAAGCTTTTCTCAAGGTATTTGCAATGTTTGGCTTGATCTTTTCCTCTCTTGCCTCTGATTTATATAATCTTGATGCAGCAGTACCTGATCTTATTAGGATTCCGATAAATATTATTACAATTCCCAATCCACCTATCCATTGTTCCAAACTTCTCAAGAATAAGATGGATTTAGGCAAGATTTCAACGTTTACAAAAAAAGTCATTCCACTACCTGTCCATGCAGACATGTTTTCAAAAAGAGCATCGACAAAGTGGATATCTAATGAAAGAGCCATGATTGAAGCTCCAATCAATGAAGCCCATAGCCATGCAAAGGAAGATATCAACATTCCATGTTTTAACCTAAGCTTGTTGTAATTTTTGAATTGTTTAGTAAAAACAGTTCCTAAAATGAATGATATAAAACAAGGAATGAAAAAAGCGCTAACTTTTATGTACTCTCCATAGATTAATGCAACTAAAATAGGGGCCAATAAAACAATGCCTAACCCTTGCATTATGTATCCTAAATAATGGAGTACAATCAACAAATCCGCTTTAGAAATATATTTCCTCTTCATACAAATATTGATTATATCTTTTATATATTTAAATATTATTATGATTTAGTTTTTGTATATGCAAACTATACTCGGTTAAGATATGGTTTGGGGTGATTTTTGTTTAGTTAGTTTTTATATGTGCAAACTATACCAAGTTAAATATATAGTTTTAAATAAAAGATTTATTAAATATTTTATTATTGAGATTATTTGTTCATCAAATAATATGATTTTTTTAAAATCAATCATTTAAGAAAAACAGTAGTTGATAAAATGAAAAACAAGAAAGTCCTTATATTCTTATTCATTGGGTTGGCAATAATGGGGGTTATGCTATACTTCATTGGTATAGATGAGGTCATTGAAGCACTTAAACTATCTAATTTATGGCTTGTTTTATTAGCTATTGTTTTACAGATTTTCACTTATTTTTTATACACATGGAGATGGAACATCATCAACAAGACAGCTGATATGGATTTGGGAATAAAAAAATCCCTCCCTATGGTTTTAGTTAGTTTGGCTGTAAACAACATCACTCCAAGTGGTCGTGGTGGTGGAGAACCTGTACGGGCTTATCTTTTGGCAAAAGAGGGAAACTTTAAATTTGAGGACGCTTTTGCTACTGTAATAGCAGATAGGGCTTTAGATACATTTCCATTTGTTATACTTGCTATCTTAACAATCATTGGAATAATCTTTACTTTTTCATTGGATATTAAATTGATTGCTTTCCTTGTGATTATGGTCACTCTAATCACAGTAGGGGTTATTTTATTGCTTTATGTATGTATCAATGAAGCATTTGGTGTAAAGCTCACCTCATGGATTATTAAAATCGTTAGCAGGTTCTATAAGAAATTCAATGAAGGCACTGAAAAAAGAATTATTGAGGCGGTTAAAACTTTCCAAGCTAGAATGAATGCATTGCTTAGAGAAAAATCCATCATATATTACGCCCTCCCATTATCCTTTGTGATTTGGATTTTTGAAATCTTAAGGGTTTATGTGGTATTTTTAGCATTCGGTGCTAAAGTCAGCCCAATCGTCATTGGTGAAGTGTTTATTTTAGCATCATTTGTAGGTATGATTCCACTTCTTCCTGGTGGTCTTGGTGCTATAGATGGTATAATGATTCTCTTCTATGCTAATGCTGGAATCACTGCATCAATAAGTGCTGCAGCAACTGTAGTGGAAAGATTGATTTCATTTTGGATGACAACATTCGTTGGATTGATATTCCTTACAATGTTTGGAACAAGTGTTTTAGATAAGGCATTTGCACTTGCAGGATCTAGAAAAGATGATAAGGATGATACGAAATCCATTGAAGAATTGCCTAAAGAAGATGAATCAATCGATGAAAATGATTCTAATGAAGAGGAAGCTCTTCTTGAAGTCTTGGACGATGAAGAATCAGAGGAAGAAGTTGTTCTTGAAGTTTTGGACGATGAAGAAAAAGAAGTTTTAGAAGAAAAAGTTCAAAACTAGAAATAATCAAATATTGAATAAGTTTAATAAAATAAGTTTTAGAGCTAAATTAATAGCTCTATTCTTTAATATTCTCTATTCTTTAATATTCTCTATTTTTTAATATTCTCTATTTTTTAATATTCTCTATTTTTTTAAAATTTAATTTGGTATCACAGTTACATTTCCAATATATGTGCATCCTTGATACTTGTCATCACCTGCAAAAGTGAAATCACCATAGTAGTTGTCTTTACCTGCATCTTCCAGGTATTGGGCATTTTCTATAAAGAATTCTCCATTCTCATCCGTTTGCGTATCCACCAGTGTTCCCATTTGATATCCTGGCTTATGATATGTAATTGTTTTATTTGGCACAGACATTCCATAGGCATCAATCAATGCCCCTTTGAATGTATCTCCTTCTTGAACTTCAGTATCATTGATTATCATGAAGGTAGCCACATCATTATTGAACTGGAACCAGAATACTCCAATGCATATTGCAAATGCAATTAGCAGAAGTAAAAAATAATAGCTTTCTCTTTCCATTTAGACACCTTAATTTTAGTTTTAAATTATAATCGCGCATATTTTCATTATAATTAATATTATATTAGAAAATATTTTAAATAAAGTTTACTTTTTAATTAAAGTAAATTTTACAATCAAATAGGAAACTTTATTTTAATGAATTAATATATATTTAATTATTAGTATAAATTAGATAATTTTAATTTTTTTAAATTAAATCTCGAGATTTTAATTTATTCTAATTCAATATTTAAATATTTAAATGGTGAAAAAATGGAAATTAACGGTGTAGAAATTAAAGATACTTTCGCAGAAGGTTTCGGAATTAAAGTAACTAGAATTTTAGTAACTGCAGCAACTCCAAGACTTGCAAAAATTGCAGCAACTGAAGCAACTGGTTACGGAACTTCTGTAATCGGATGTCCTGCTGAAGCAGGTATTGACTGTTTTGTACCAGCTGAATGTACTCCTGACGGAAGACCTGGTTACGCAATCATGATCTGTCAAGGTGGTAAAAAAGCACTCGACCACGAATTAATGGAAAGAATCGGTATGTGTGTATTAACCGCTCCTACCGCAGCTGCATTCAACTTACTTGAATCTGAAGAAACCTTAAAAACCGGTAACAAACTCAAATTCTTCGGTGACGGTTACGAAAAAGAATGCTGCATTGACGGCAGAAAAGTACACTCCATTCCAATCATGTCTGGTGACTTCTTAGTAGAATCCGAATTCGGTTACAAAGATGGTGTAGCTGGAGGAAACTTCTTCATCTTAGCTAAAGATGTAATGGCTGGAGTAAAAGCAGCTCAATTAGCTGTAAAAGCAATTTCCCACGTACCTGGTACTATTACCCCATTCCCTGGTGGTATGGTTGCTTCCGGTTCCAAAGTAGGATCCAACAAATATTCCAAATTCTTAAACGCATCCACTAACGAAAAAATGTGTGTAACCTTAAAAGACCAAGTAGACTCTGACATCAGACCAGATGCAGACGGTGTATTTGAAATCGTTATTGATGGTGTAGATGAAGAATCTGTAAAAGCAGCTATGAAAGCAGGTATTATGGCAGCTTGTACCGTTGATGGCGTACTTGAAATCAGTGCAGGTAACTTCGATGGTAAATTAGGTAGTTACATAATGAAATTACACGAATTATTCGAATAATTCTGTAATTTATAAAATTTAGTTTAATTAGTACATTAGCTTAAGATGGTGTATTAATATTTTGAGATAATTCTTTTATCTCACTCTTTTTCTTTTTTTATTATATTTATTTTATCAATTTTTTAACAAATTTTTTTTGCATTGCATTATAATTTATTGGGTAGAGGGCTGGTCTGAATGAAGGAATATTTGATTGAGACAAAAAGCATTGATTATATGAATTCACATATTCAAGAAAAGGTTCAGGAATTAAAAGATCAATCATGTGATGATGCAGATTATATTAAAAGAGCGTATATATTTGTCAGAGATGAAATTCCACACTCATGGGATATACAAACAAATATAGTTTCAAGGACAGCCAGTGATGCATTAATAAATAAGACAGGGATATGCTGGATGAAATCATGTCTTCTTGCGGCACTTCTTAGAGCAAATGGAATTCCATCAGGAATCAGCTATCAGCTCCTTACAATAGCTGAGGATGATAGTTTAGGCCATATTGTCCATGCCTTGAATACGGTCTATATTGAAGATTCAAATAAGTGGATTAGGCTCGATGCTCGTGGAAATGTCGGAAATGTAGATGATGAGTTTAGTTTAGAAAAAGATTTCTTGGCTTTCTCGCCTAGAAGCGAATTTGGAGAAATCGATTATAACGACAACAATCCTGATTTGGATGAAAGATTAGTGAATAAACTTGAAGAAACTGAGAATCTAATGGAAATGAATATAGATTTTGAGTTTTAATTAGGTGAGATTATAAAAAAGAGTTAGAGTTTACTCTTTAAATTGTTTAGTAAACTCATTAATTTCCTTAAATTCTAAATTCACGCCTAAAACGCTTCCTTCTTTTTCCAATTCTTCAACAGCCATATCTATATGATCTTTATCAGGCCCAGAAATCCAATGAGAATGAACTCCATTCACTGTATTATACATGATGTCCAAGGATTCTTTCACATCAGGATTGTTTTTAACCCTATCAATGAAATGATTCCTTTCCTCTTCATCTAAAACTCCAATGGTCCTTGTAACTGGGGTTCTGACTCCTGGGAAATGATATTCTATGTTTTCCAAATGGCAATCGTGTTTTTTAAGAATTTCAAATTCCCTTTCAAGGAAATCAATTCCATGCCTTTGAGTGACATAGACTAAATTAGGCTCTACAGCTGCAAAGTAAAGGTCCACTCCACCACTTGCCTCTGGAGAGATTATCTTGTCTGCACCTGCATGCTTTAATCTTTTGTAATTCTCTTTTTTGCTTGCTCTTGTAATGATCCTTGCATCCTTATACAATTCCCTTATTGACAAAACCATAAAAAGGTTGTCCACATCATTTCCAGTTGCAATGATCACTCCAAGGGATTTGTCAATATTGAGTTTCTTTATGGTTTTGTCTTCTGTAGCATTTGCATTATAAACAAATATATTCTCATCTTCTTCAATATCCTCAGTTGCCTTTTCATCCATATCAACAATAATAACTTTCTGGTTTCTTTTTTTCAATTCTTCAAATACTGAAAGTCCTACCCTTCCAAAACCACATAAAACATAATGGTTTTCCATTTCAGCCAATCTTTTTGCCATGATTCTCCCGCTCCTTCTGTTTTGTAGGTTTTCTGTAACGGAACTAATGATAAAAGTTAAAATATAAGCAAGGAGCCCTACTCCTGCTAAAATTAATGTTACAGTGAATATTTTTTCAAGTGGAGTTATTGGAGTGATGTCTCCATAACCTACTGTCGCTATAGTGATTATAGTGTAATAGATGGAATCATAAATGTTTAGGTGCATGATAAAGATAGACCCTAAAACTCCATACAGTATGATAGCTAGAATAATGAGGATTGCAAAATTTTCCAATCTATTTCTTTTAAAATATTCCAGCAACATTTCTAATGTTTTCATTATTTTTCCTCATTCAAGTATTAATTTCGTATAAATCTGAACTTTCATTTCCTTATATTTAATTATTAGTACGATTATATAATATAATGTTTATTATAATTTTAATTTTCAAGTTTAGAATTTTTTTAAGAATTTTTTCTTAAATCTTCATTTTAAAATAATTAATTCGAAGGTGTAATAATGGATCCAATTGATATGATGACAACAGACTATAATTGTGAATATTTGGGGCTTTCAAGGCTGTGCTTGATGGAAAATGCAGGGAAATCATTGTCTGATGAAGTGGCAAACCTTTCAACTTTCAAGTTTTCAAAACCTGTAAAGATCATTATCTTCACTGGCTCTGGAGGTAATGGTGGAGACGGTTTTGTAGCTGCAAGGCATTTGTTGAATAGAGGCTTTGAAGTAGAAGTTTATGCTCTAAATACCATAGATGAGATCAAGTCTGATGATGCATTGATAAATCTTGAAATATTAATGAATATGGAACCTAGAATTTCACGCTTGTCTGTAGATTTCATTAAGGATTCTTCCGATTTGGATAAGCTTGATTTCGATTCCAATCAGGAGTATATCGTACTTGACTGTTTGCTTGGAACTGGAATAAAAGGAAAGCTAAGAACAAAGGTTAGAAAAACTGTCGAACTCATTAATGAAATAAACGGCTTAAAGATAGCTATTGATGTTCCTTCAGGTTTGGATCCATTAACTGGAGAAATATCAGACATTGCTGTTGATGCAGATTACACTGTAAGCTTCCACAAGATCAAGACAGGTGTCAAGTTAGCTGGTGAGGAAAAGACCGGCGGAGTGATTACCTGTGATATTGGTATTCCAATTGAAGCGGAATTATTTGTTGAAGGTGGAGATTTATTAAGGTTAAAAAACAGGTCTAAGGATTCCCATAAAGGAAACAATGGCAAAGTATTGATTGTAGGGGGAAGCAAGGACTATTACGGTGCACCTGCAATCTCAGCTAAGGCAGCTATTGCAACAGGTGTTGACTTGACCTATATTTACACTCCAAAGAATGCTGCTATACCAATCAAGTCATTTTCTGAAGACTTTATTGTTCAAGAAGCGAAAGGAGATTACTTGTCTCTTGAAGACTTGGATGAGATTTTGGAACTTGCATCCAATGTTGATGCGGTTTTATTAGGTCCAGGTTCAAGTCAAAATGAGGAAACAGGCAAATTATTCAATGTTTTAGCTGTAAAGATTGATAAGCCATTGGTTTTAGATGCCGATGCATTGAAATTGGTTGATATGTCTTTAGTTTCCAAAAAAGAGGATCTAATCATTACGCCTCACTTATCTGAGTTTAAGTCTTTCTTTAAAAATGCTTCCAAAGAGGATTTGGATAATTTTGAAAGGGTTGTAAAATTAGATGATAAGGATAATCTAGACTTTAGAAAAGTGAATGATAAGATTGATGGAGTCCACGCCATTACAAAAGACATAAATGGGTCTGTGATTCTAAAAGGAAAATATGATTTCATATTCAATAAAAACAGGTTGAAGATCAATAGAACTGGCAATCCTGGAATGACTGTTGGCGGTACTGGCGATGCATTGGCAGGAATTTGCTTAAGCTTAATGTCTCAAGGATTGAACAGTTTCGATGCAGCTCTTCTTTCTCCATACCTTAATGGAAAAGCTGGAGACTTGGCTTATGAAGCTCAAGGATATGGCTTTGGAGCACAAGATTTGACACAGGATTTAGGTGCCGTGATGAGTGGTTTAATTGAATAATTAATTCCACTTCTTTTTTATTTTTTTATGTTTTTATTTTTTGATTATTTATCAAGTGATTAAATGACTGATTTAGTAAAAGCTATTTTTAGAAACCGGGCGAATAGATTCATTGCAGAAGTGGAAATTGATGGAGAAATAGTCCGGGCTCACTTGCCGAATACAGGCAGATGCAAGGAGCTATTGATTGATGGTGCAACTGTTTATCTTAAGCCAAGCGATAATCCAAACAGAAAAACAAAGTATTCTCTCCATTTAATCGAAAACAAGGGTGCACTTGTTGCCATGTATTCACAGGAAGCAAGCAAGATTGTCATTGATGCTATCTTGAATGAAAAGGTCAAGGAATTATCTGGCTATGATATTGTAGAATCTGAAAAGACTATTGGAAATTCAAGAATTGACATCTATTTGGCTAATTTGGATGATGAGGATAATCCAATTGATGAAACATATGTTGAAGTAAAATCAGTTACATTAATTAAGGATGGAATTGCACAGTTTCCAGATGCCCCTACTGAAAGAGGCAGAAAACATTTGGAAGAGCTTATATCACTTAAAAAAGAAGGAATCAGATCAGTTGTATTTTTCTTAATCGAACATCCTAATGGTAACAGTTTTAGGCCTAATTGGGAAAATGATCCTGAATTCTCTAAATCCTTGAATAAGGCATACAATGAAGGTGTGGAAATTCTTGTCTATAAAACAGAAAACACCTTGGAAAAAATAGAATTGGTAGGAAATTCACTAAAATTTAATTTAGATAAATAAGTAATTTGATTAATTATATGTAAAATAACTAATTTTGAATAAATTTTTAAAATCACGAAAAATAGTTTATAAAAAGCGAGAATAATATGCAAAGGTTTAATTTTTAAAAAAAACATATGTAAAGGGGGTGATATGTAATTGAGTACATATTATTCTCGGATTATTATTTATTTTTTCATATTTATATAGTTTTTGCATATTTTTTTTATTTTAAATTGTTTAATTTCCCTTGAAAAATTTAAAAATGATACATTATTTTACAAATTTGTTAAATTTATTTTAAATATTTGAAAAAATAACTTATTTTTGTTTATAAATAAAAAAACATCACTTTCAGCGGTTAAGTTTTTAAAAAAATTGAAAAAAAGAAATAAAAATAGTAAAAAAATAGATAAAATAAATTATCTATTTAATTTTTGATAGTTAGCAGCTTGAAGACCGTGGTACTTGATCATACCTTCAATTTCTCTTTGGTCGGTTTCCTTGTCTTCAAAGGTGATTTGTTCGATGCTGTGTAAGCTGAAAGGTGATTTTCTGCTTAATGGCTGAATGGAACCTTTGAATAATTTCATTACAACTTCTCCGCTAACTCTTCTTTGCATATGGTCGAAAGCTTGATCGAGGTCTTCTCTTAAAGGCTCTTGCCATAATGCTTCATAAACTAAATCAGCATATAATGTGCTCATGTAATCTGCAAATCTTAATTCATCTACAGTTAAAACTAATTGTTCTAATGCTTTGTGAGCAGCAATCAATAATTTAGCCCCTGGAACTTCATAGGTTTCTCTACTTTTAAGACCAATCATTCTGTTTTCGATGATGTCCACTCTACCGACACCGTTTTCACCAGCAATTTCATTTGCCTTGTTGATTAAGTCTACAAGTCCCATCATTTCTCCGTTGATAGCTACAGGAACCCCTTCCTCAAATTCAATGCTTACTTTGGTAGGAGTGTCTTTAGCGTCTTCTGCAGATTTGGTCCATTCATAGATTTCTTCAGGTGGCTCATTTGCAGGGTCTTCAAGAACATCCCCTTCAATAGCTCTTCCCCAAAGGTTTTCATCAATACTGTAGATTTTATCATATGATAAGTTAAGTCCGTGCTCTTTTGCATAAGCAACTTCCTCAGTTCTTGTCAAGTTCATTTCTCTGATTGGAGCAATGATTTTAAAGTCAGACATGGATCTGATGATAGCTTCAAATCTGAATTGGTCATTTCCTTTACCGGTACATCCGTGTGCAATTGCAGTTGCACCTTCTTTTTCTGCAATTTCAATGATTTTCATTGCGATTAAAGGTCTTGCGAGTGCAGTGCTTAATGGGTATCCTTCATATTCTGCATTTGCCTTAATTCCTCTTGCAATGTATTCATTTGCAAATTCATCCTTTGCATCAATGATATAATGTTTGCCAGTATTGATCTTGTCTGCAGAATTTTGGGATTTTTGCAATTCCTCTGCAGGTTGACCAACATCAACACATGCAGTCACTACTTCATAATTATATTCCTCTTCCAATAATTTAACACATACAGTGGTGTCTAATCCTCCACTGAATGCAAGAACGACTTTTTCCATATTATCACTTTTTTATTTAGTAAATTAATTAATTTTAATTTAATTTTCATAATTAATTGTAATTCATTATAATTTAAGTTTAAATTATACTTATTTTTTTGTATTTTATAATATATAGTTTTTAAGTTTAAATAAAATAAAAAATAAATAATTTATTGATTTAGAATACTTATTTTTAAAGATAATACTTATTTTTAAAGATAAAATTTTAGACAATTACTATTTTTAAAAAGGCGATTTGATGAATGATTTAAATAGAAACAATTTAGAATTGGAGATAATTTCTTCTGAAAGCGGCGGATTCATATCTGCCAATAAGAATATTTTCAACTGCATTAAATTATCCGACAATTCTAAATTTATTTTAAATCAGGCCATTAAAGGCACTCCTATGATTAGGATTGGAGATGGTTCTCCTAAAGTCATGCTTGTTGCAGGAGTTCATGGTAATGAATTGGCTCCTCAAATTGCTGCCTTGAATCTAATTGAATACATTTATGATTTGGACTTGAATGGAAAGTTGAATGGTACTGTTTATGCCATACCATTTGCATCTCCAAAGAGCATTATGGAAAATTCAAGATATCTTGATGGTGTTGACTTAAACAGGTCTGCTCATTTGCCTCATACCGTAACAAATATGATTCTAAAAAAGGCAAAGGATTTGGAAGTTTCTGCAATAGGGGATTTCCATTCATCTGCACCTAATTCCAACCCAGGTAAAGAAGGAATCTTTTGCACAAAAGTTCCTTGCTCTAAAAGCTATTTCATAGCAGAGCATATTTCCGAAAAGGTAGGTTCTGAAAAGATATTATATCCAAGTGCAGGTGTTCCATTTAAGGGCGCTCTTGAAGATGAGGCAAATCTGATTCAGATTCCTGCAGTAACCTGTGAGGTCTTATCAGCTATTGGTTATTCAAATGAGAAAATCTGCAATAGGTCCTATTTGCAGATGAGAGCATTTTTAGAATACTTTGGCATAATAGGTTAATTCATTTCAATAATTTAATTTTCATATATTTAATCTATTTTAACAGATTTAATCTAATTTTTTAATATCTACTTTTTTTTTTTATTGTAAACTATTTCTATCATTATTACTTCTCAAATGCTCTCATTTAGTTTATATTAGCTTAAAATCAAATATTCAATAAACATACTTGTCTGGAGTGTTTGGAGTATGTTAACTTAAATAGGATGTGTTAGTATTTCCTCTTATAAAGGCCATACAATATTTGCATTTGTTCTTTCTCTATTCATGTTTTATGATCCTTTGGCTATTGCATTAGCGGTAATCTCAGCAAATATTCCAGACTTTGACCATGAGTTCAAAAGAAACCATGTTATCACAATTATTGCTCTGGGGGCATTGATTTCATTGTTTCTATATTTTCTGGGATTGCCTTATTATTTAGGTCTTGTGATTATTTTGCTCGGATGCATATTCCTGGTTTCAAGCCATAGAGGATTTACCCATTCTATTTTAGGTGCATTTCTAATTACTGTTTTTCTATCTCTATTTTTGTTCTTTGGAATTGGATTGTCTTCCTATGAACTGGACTTCAACAATTCAAGAAACATCATGATATTATTGATATTGATAATTGCATTGGCATTGCTGTTTCTTAATAAAAAAATATCTCCTATATTTTTAGTGGCTATCGCAGTTTTGGTGGTTGCAGTCAATTTGGGTTTCATTCCTCCATTAAAGATCAATTTGACATTGCTTGCTTTTTCAATATTTTTTGGATTATGCAGTCATATTGTATTGGACTCTTTCACTCCTTCTGGAGTAAAGGCATTCAGCCCATTTAGAGACAAGGAATACCACAAAAAGTTTGGTGTTTTATTGTTTATGATTTTAATGGGGATCTTTATTTTATTGTTTCCTAACAAGCTATTTTTTTACCTAAATTTTCTATCTCTTTTTCGCTGATTTTTCAAAAAATCTATTATGAATTTTCACTTATTTTATAATATTTTTTTTATACTTAGTATTACTATCTCTGTTTATCACTGAATTTTCATGAAAATTATAAAAAGATTTATAATAAATAATCATGATAAATAATAGTATTTATAATATAATAAAAAAATTAATTTTTTTACTATCATTATATATAATTTATATGGTGCTTTTATTGCATATTTTTCTGCGCAGGATTTTGTCATAAAAGTGTCATGAATATTTATGATAATTTATCATGATTTGTTATGATTGGTTAAAAAATTTTAACTTATTTTCTACAAATTTTGGACTTATTGTAAATATTGTTATAATTTAAAACATTATGGGGTTATTTTAATGTTTTTAAGTAGAATTTATTATGCAATTGCTTATTTAGTGGTTCTTATTTTAGAGATTATCAAATCTACAATAGATATGGCTTTAAGAGTCTTCAAAACTGATGGATTTGAGCCTATTGTGATTGATATTGATACTGAACTTAAAAGACCAATATCCCAAACAATTTTGGCCAACAGTATCACCTTAACTCCTGGAACCTTATCTGTAGACTTGGATAGTGAAAATCAAGTCATAAAGGTTGCAGTTATTGCTCCAAGGGATGTTAAGGACATTATTCCATTTGAACCTTATATCAAGGGAATGCTAGAATAATTTCTAAAATTCATTTTAATTATTAATCCTAATTTTTAAAATGAAAAAAATGATAAAAATAAGCGATTTAATTTTCAACTTATGTTTATTTGTAAATTTATAATCATAGAATGTGATGATAATGGATATTTTATTGATTTCTGAGTGTTTTTTAATTGTTGCATTGATTGTATTTCTAATTGCAACATTGAGGATTATTACATATAAATCTACATCTATGGGACTTATAGGTACTTCTTCATTCACTTTAGCACTTACTTTGCTACTTATAACAGTCGGCACAATATATAATATCGGATTTTTCAAGGATATTGCTCTAGCATTGCTTCTATTAGGCATTGTTGGAACAATAGCTTATGCAGCAGTTATGAGGAGGGCATAAATGATGTTTGGAATTGATCCTGGTATAATCAGTATGATTCAATCAATCTTGCTTGTCATTTCTGCACTTCTGATATTGATTGCAGTAGTGGGTGTTTTAAGAATTGATAGAAATTTAGATAATGTAGTATACGCAAGAATTCATATTTTAGGTATTGTTGACGTTGCAGGAATAATAGCATTCCTTGCATTAGGTCAACCTTTATTTGCCCTAATTTATTTATTCCTAGCGCCATTATTGGCTCATGCATTGGCTAATGCTTATTTCCATAGTGAAGATACTCTCAATAATCCAGTACTTAATCCAAATCTTGAGGAAGCTTCTGATGAGGAAGAAGATGAAGATGAAACCAATTTGATTGATGAAGTGCTTCTTGAAGATAATTTGGATATGAGTGATGATTCAAGTATTGATGAGAATTTAGATGAAAAAAGTGAGGATGATGGCAATGATTGAATATATAGTAATTTTTGTTGCAGTTTTAAGCGCTATTATCGCACTTTTACAAAATGACTTGCTTAAGGCAGCTATTTTAACCGGTATTTCTGGATTCTGTGTAGCATTTTTATTCCAGATCTTGCTTGCTCCTGATGTAGCTTTAACACAAGCTATTGTAGAGGGAGCTATTGTGCCGGTATTTATCGCATTAGCTGTTTTAAAAACTAGAAGGGAGGAGGCATAGTTATGATGGATGTTCAATTGGCTTCTTTACTCGCTTCTGGTGCATTTATAATTATTGGACTATTTGCAGCAATCTTCATTGATAATCTAATCAAAAAGATTATTGGTATTGCTTTTATTGAGGAAGGGGTTAACCTATTCCTTATCTGCTTAGGATTTAAAGCAGGGGGAGTCGTGCCTATCTTATTGCCAGGCATGACTGCAGACTGGTTTGCAGCAAATGCAGCATATCCTTTGCCTCAAGCATTAGTTCTTACAAGTATTGTAATTGGTGCAAGTACTTTAGCAGTGATGTTGGCTTTGGCTATGGTTTTATACAGAAAGCATGGAACCTTAAGCGTATCTGAAATGATGGGGGATGAAAAATGAATTATCTGATTCCATTAATGGTTGTCATTCCAATATTAGCTGCTTTAATCGTTAACATATTTGGTGGAAAGGACAAAACAGTTAAGGCCATTTCAATTGTTGTGGCTATTGCAATTCCTATAATTGCAATCATTGCAGCTGTCGGAATCCAATACTTCGGTGGTCACGACCCAGCGCTTCTTGCAAGCTCACTTCCATCAAACTTGGTTGGCACTCTTGTAGCAAGTTACAACACTGGTATTGTTTATGTCTTTGAAAATATTGAAAGGATATTCATATTCCTTATGGGCATCGTTGCATTCTTGGCAGTATTGACATACTTCTCTGAGAAAAAGGAAGTTTCCGGCCCTTACTTATATCTTATCTTTATGGGTATAGCATCCGTAACTGCATTGATGCTCTCAAACGATATTTTCAATATGTATGTTTTCTTTGAAATCACAGCTTTAACCCAAGTGGGTATCATAATAGCTTCAAGCACTGAAGACAATTATGAAATCGCATTGAAATACTTGATTTTAGGTGCAATAGGCGGACCAATGCTATTGTTAGGTATTGGATTTATTCTTGGAACAATCGGTTCAGTTAACATCAATGATATTATCTTTGCAATAAGCAACAACTATGTAAACCCTTATGCTCCAAGTTTAGTGATTGGTTTTGCCTTGATATTGTTTGGATGGCTATATTCAGCAGGATTGCCTCCATTCCACACTATAAAATCAGCTGTTTACTCAAAAGCAAGACCTAACGGATCTGCAATATTACAAGGATTTTCAGTATTGTGCATGCTTGCATTCGGTATTGCAATGTATAAGATATTCGCATATATCCCTTACTTCAATACAGCAATAATCGTATTTGCTATTCTTGCAATGGCTTTAAGCATTGCAATGTCTGCAATGGAGGTAGACTTTAGAAGAATGATAGCATTTCTTGCAGTAGGGGAACTTGGATTCATTGCATTAGGTTTTGGTATAGGAACACAATATTCAATTGCAGCGGCATTGTTCCAGGCAGCAAATGAAATTGTCATAACTGCATTATTATTTATCGGATTCGGTACTGTGTACTACCTAACAAAAACATCCGATACAAGAAAGTTAGGTGGATTGATTGCAGTTGATTCAAAAATGGCAATTATGGTATTGCTTGGAGGATTCGCTTTAGCTGGTGTTCCACCATTCAACGGTTTCCAAAGTAAATTGATGCTTGTGCAAGCTGCATTGGATGCAGGATACACTGAACTTGCTATACTTGCAATCATTGTAAGTGTAGTGATATTCTTCACTTTCGTTAAGGCGTTCCATACAGTTTACTTGCAACCTAAGCCAAAGGACTTGAAGTTTGCTCATGACAAGATTCCGAAGGCTACCGTATTCTCTGTAGCTGTATTGCTTATAATCTGTTTGGCTTTAGGTATTTTCCCAAACATAGTAACTGATGTATTCATTCCATTTGCAGGAGGATTGATCTGATGGCTTTATACCAAAAATTCTTGGAATCTGTCAAAGGCTTAAAGTCTAGCCTTTCTAAAGACCCTACAACTATGGACAATGTTTCAGGTGCAATAGCTGCCGAATTCCTGATATTCGTTTCATTGATACTTGCAGCATTATTCCTAAGGCATGTAAGTGTAGTTGCTTCAATTGTTGTAGTGCTTTTAGTTGCAGTTTTATTCTTTACAAACATGCCTCTTGCAGGAAAGATAAAATCCGAGCAATCTGATTCCTTGGAAAAAATGACATTCTACATTGTCATAGTCCTTGGAATTTTAGTTGCAGTAATTTATTGGGGGTTAAAGTATGTCTGATAAAATTACTAGTATTAGATCACTCATTATGGCATTGGCAGCAATCCTTTTTGCATCAACATTATTCGATGCAATCTATGGATTCAAGAACTTGATTCAACCTGGAATCAGCTTGGTTTACAATGCTATCGGAACCCAGCTTGCTCCAAACATGGTTACACTTGTCGTATTCGATTGGAGAGCTTTTGATACTTTAGGTGAATCATTGATTCTTGTTACTGCAGTCCTTGTTGTATTGCTTGTATTCGGTAAAGGAAAGATTTTAGACAAGAACATTAATGCTGATATGAATGAAGGGGATGATGAATGATGGCTGAAGGAAAAAAATCTCCAAATTGGAATAAGGATGACAGCAGCCCTATATTGAAGATCATGACTCTTCCAATAGCTATTGTGATTATCGCTTTAGGTATCATGACCATTTTAGGAGGACACATAACTCCTGGTGGAGGTTTCCAAGGTGGAGCTATGATTGCAGGGGCAATCATCTTATGTGTTATTGTTTATGGTGTAGATGGCACTCCATTGAAATTATCTCATAGGTTCATTTCCACTTTAGAGTCAATCGGTGCATTGGCTTATGTGTTGATTGGTTTGGCAGGGCTTGCATTAACTGGTTCATACCTTTACAATGTAGGTGGAAACCTTTATGGACAAGTGCCTCAAGCTATTGCAGCATTATTCTCATATCCGGATTTGACCCATGCAGGAATCGTTCCTTACTTGAACATTGCAGTTGGACTCAAGGTTCTTGTAGAATTAAGTGCAGTGGTAATTGCATTTTCACAATTTAAGAAATTAGCGGAGGAAGAGGAATGAGTATCGCTAATATTGTAATCGGACCGATTATCATTGCAATCATATTTGGATTCATTGTTGGCTCAAGGGTTCACTTGAATCTGGGCAATAGCTTTAAGTTTACAGCAAGTGGAATTTTAGCCCTTATAATTGGTGTTCTGATAATGTCTTATGGATTAGGCCAATTCCCTGTTTATAATGATGTGCCAATTGCAACCACCTTTTTGGGAGCTGTCATTGGAGTATTGATAGGCAGTGCATTATTAGGAGGACGAGCGAAAGGAGATCATTAGAGAAATATTAATGGTCTTACTTATTATTTAGGAGAAGAATCATGTATTTAACAACTAATAAGTGTGATGGACAAGGGGATTGTATAAGAAATTGTCCAAGTGAAGCAATACGCTTTGTTGATAATAAGGCTTTTAGCTGTATGTGTTGTGGTGCTTGTTTCGAAGCTTGTCCGAATCATGCTATATTCAAGAACAAATACGGTGGATATGTGGTAGATAGGGCAAAATGTAATGGTTGTGGTGTATGTGAATTCACTTGCCCTATAGAAAGCATTCATCTTGATGATGGTATAGTTAAAGGTATCTGTTCACGTTGTGGTGTTTGTGAGGATGTATGTACTAAAAAGGCAAGAGTGGATACTGATAACCTTGTTCTGGACAAGCAGAAAGTCTTGCTTAATTCATTGAAAATGGTTGCAAACACAGTTGGATTCGGTGCAGGAGTCAAGAAGATAGAGAGCATGAAGCTTCCTGTTAAATCCGACAAGACTGCAGACAGGATTTGCATCAGCACTGATAGCGAGAAATGTGTGAAATGTGGAAGATGTGCATACTACTGTCCGACCAGATCAATTGAAGTGATTATACTGGATGAAGGATATTGTGTAGGATGCAAGGTATGTGAAGATGTCTGTCCTACAGGTGCATTGAAAGATGGTGAGTATGATAAGAGCATTTGTACCTTGTGCTTGGCTTGTGTTGAAAACTGTATCAATGATGCACTATGCGTTGATGACTTTAAGATAAAAAGAAGCATTAAGGATGACACATTGTATTCAAATACTGAAGGAAGCATTGTAAGTTGCCTTAATTGCGGGTTATGTAAAGAGACATTTGATAGCCCAGCACTCATAAGAGATGAAAATGCATTGCGATATGACCCTTCACTTGATGAGGATACTGAAGAGAATAAGGCTAAACGTCTTGAAGCAATTTACAACTGTCCTGTTTCATCATTAACAGAAAGCGAAGACAATAAGCTCTTCGGATACTGTGTATCATGTGGAAAATGTGTAAATGAATGTAAGGAAGATGCAAGAAGCTTCCAAGTTATTTCCTGGGATGGGGAAGTCAGTGATGACTGCATTTCATGTGGTATATGTGCCGAACTTTGTCCAGAAGATGCAATAACTCTTCAAAGAGGGGCAATCAATGTTGACTTGGATAAATGTATCATGTGTGAAACCTGTGCAATTCACTGTCCTAAGGATGCAATTCCAAAAACAACAAGCGTCAAGTATGAAATCTCTGGAGGATTCAATTACATTGACGAAAACTTGTGTGTGAAATGCGGATTATGCAAGGACATTTGTCCAGAGGAAGCGATTTATACAGTTGAAATTTCAAGCGATGAAGTCAATCTCGGAACAAAGAACAAGAATCTTAAGTTCGTTGTCGATGACGATAAATGTATTTACTGTGGAGCATGTATGAATATCTGCCCATCTAAGTCATTTATTTTCGAAAGAGAGTTTGAAAGGGTGAATTAGGAGTTTGATATTTATGAAAGATGTATTGAAGATTATGCTTAATGGAGCTTACACTAATTTCAAAAGAATTCTCTTTGCTGCAGACAGAGTGACTGACATGGAACTCCGTAATGCCATCTTGACAGGAACTGTCGAACCTGACAAGAAGGTTGATGAAGAAGCATGTATCGGTTGCGGAGGTTGTGCTAATGTCTGTCCAACCGGTGCAGTTACAATGAAGCCTTTGCAAAACCCTGTAAAGCTTAAGGAAGGATGGGTAAAGACTGAAGTTCCAGAACTTGATCCTTTAAAATGTGTAGTTTGCTATTGGTGTCATGATTTCTGCCCTATATATTCATTCTTTGAAGAGGCAGGAACAATTCACCCTGGAAATGTCGGTGAAATCAATGTTGACACAAGCGAACTCTTAGAGGAACCTATCAAGATATCCCATGACAAGATTGCATTCATTGCACAATACTTATCCGATAAGTCATTATTGAGTGAAAACATTGTTCAAGAGGATGAGGAAATTGAAAATGTTGGTGTAGCTCTTGATAAGGTATCCAAGATAAAGGACATTCAAGATAACATTAATGAAAAGTATGAGAAAGATGTTCAACGAAGCGCTGAATTGAATGAAGAGGATTCAGATGATGAGGGAGGTGAATAGATGAGTCTTAAAACACTTTCAAGGTCAAAAGCAATCCATATTATGCTTGTTTATACTGGTGGATGCAATGGCTGTGATATTGAAATTGTAAATGCCGTTTTATCTCCTAAATTTGATATAGAGCAATATGGTGTCTTTTTAACATGGAACCCTCGTGAAGCAGACATTCTTGTTGTAACAGGTCCTGTCACTCATGACAATAGAAAGCCATTGGAGGATATTTATAATGCCATTCCAAATCCAAAGCTTGTTGTTGCAGCAGGCGCTTGTGCAGTGATGGGTGGTGTCTATAAGAATTGTTATGGAGACATCCCTTCAGAGGAAATTGAAGGGCCTGTTGAAAATGTGATTCCTGTTGATGCTAAGATTCCAGGATGTGCTGTAAGGCCTCAAGATGTATTGGCAGGAGTAGTTGCATCTTTGCCGCATTTATTGAATGCTGATTAATTATTATGTATTAAAGAGAGGATAATATGGAAGAAAAGAAAGCTAAAAAGCAGGAAATCATTGAAACTGAGATTCAAATGGGTACGGTTCACCCTGCTGCTTTAGAACCTTATAGGGTTAGATTTTTCGTAGAGGATGAGATCATTAAGGATGCGGAAATCACAATCGGTGTAAACCACAGAGGTATTGAGCGTATTATGGAAGGTCTTCCAGTGGAAAAGGCAAATATGCTTACTGAAAAGATTTGTGGTATCTGTTCAAATGCACATACATGGAACTCTGTAAGGACTGCTGAAAAAGGTCTTGGAGTTGAAGTGCCTGATAGAGCGGTTTATATTCGTGTAATCGTTGGAGAGCTTGAAAGATTGCACAGTCACTTATTGTACTTAGGTCACGGTTGCGAAACCTTGGCTCATGAAACATTCTCCATGAGGCTATTCTACATTAGGGAAACCATCATGGAACTTTTGGGAATGATTGGAGGAAACCGTGTCCAATACGGATGTTCCATCATCGGTGGTGTCAGGCCAAGATGTGAATTGGATGACAATAGAATCCGTAAGATATTGGATGGAATGGATCTTGTGGAAAAGAATGTTGCAGACTTTGCAGACAGGTTCGTTCATGATTCAATAGTATTGTCAAGGATTACAGGAACCGGATACATTCCACAGGAACAAGCTCTTAAGTTAGCTGTAACTGGACCTACCTTACGTGCTACCGGTGTCAAAAGAGACTTAAGAACAGACATGTATGAGTATGATAACTTTGACTTCGATATCATTACTCAAGATACCTGTGATGTGAAAGCTCAGCTTCTTATGAGAGTCTTAGAAATATTTGAAGCAATCAAGATCATTCGCCAAGCAATTAGGGACTTGCCTGAAGGAAAGATAACTGACAGGTCTTGGGAAATGGTTGATACAGACTTGATTGAAAGCTATATTGAAGTTCCAAGGGGAACATTGTATCACTCCTATGCCATTGAGGATGGAAGAGTTCGCCATTGCATTATAAGGACTCCTTCAATGAGTAATATCGGTGCTATGCAGTATGCATCCATTGGCAATCATATCACTGATGGTCAATTATGCATTGTACAGTGTGATCCATGCTTTACCTGTTCAGATAGGGCAATAGAGGTTTATGATACTAAAAATAACAAGTTGGATAAATCAATTTTGAAATCCAATATTCATTAGAAATTATTTATTATGATTAACGTTAATTAAAAATTATTATGAGGAAAGAGAAATGGCTTATGAAATATCACTTATTTCAATTTTAGAGGTTATCCTAACACTTATAATCGCATTGTTCATAGGTGTTTTGATTCCTGGAATTGAAAGGAAATATGTTCAAGCAAGGATTCAGCAAAGAATCGGGCCTCCAGTTACAAGTCCAGGGCTATGGGCATCAATCAAGTTCCTGTTCAAGGAGAATATAAAACCTAATTCTCCAGCACCAGGATTATATAAGGCAATGCCTATTCTTTGTTTCATTGCAGTACTCGCAGTATTCCTGGCACTGATGCCAGAGAATTACCAGTTTATGGCTTTTGCAAGCCTTATAGCTATTGTTGGATTCTTAAAAGTTGAAGAAATCGCTTATGTTTTAATGGGTTCCTTATCCAAATCTGTAATGAGCATTAACTTAAGGTTCCCAGACCATGCAAAAGGTGCTGAAAGACAAGGATTGCTTGTATCATCCATTGAAGACATAAGTTCAAACAGGTCACTTAGGATGATCATCTTCGGTTCATTCCCACTGTATTTGGCTTTATTCATACCTGCAGCATTATCCAAAAGCATTTACTTGGCGGATATTGTAGCTTATCAGCAAGCTAACGGACCGTTCCTATTCACTTTAGCAGGTATTATCGGAACTGTAGTCTTCTTTATAGGATACATGATTCTATTGAACGAATATCCCTTCTCCTATATCAAGGCTAAATCAGATGTAATTGAAGGGCCTTATATGGAACTTGCTTCCAAATACAGAACTTTTGTTTACTTAACCAGAGGATTCCTGATATTCACTTTAGGTTTAATGTACTGTGTACTGTTCTTAGGAGTTGCACCAGAACTCTTCTCACTTAAATTCATTGTGTGCATTATCGTATCATTGTTGCTTCCGGTTATTATGGCAATCGTCAGTGCATTCTCCCCAATATTCACCAACAGGCAATTATACCCTACAATATTGGTGACTTCTGCACTTGGAGTATTGGCTATGGTCATTGCATTATTCTAAATTTTAAACGTGGTGATTTTATATGAAATTTGTAATCAGACCTTATCATATGATGAGTCTTGGAGGATACATTGTGGAATATGATTTCCCTTACAGGGATTTGATTATTGTCAATGAAACCGCTGAAGAGATTAAGTTTGAGATTCCAGTATTTGATGGATCTTATATTGAAGAGTATGAAAAGTTAGGTCTTAAGGTTATTCCTGTCAGCGAACATGACAGCTATTTAAACTTATATAAGAAAGCGCATGCTGAATTGGATGCGTTAAAGGCTAAATTGGATTAATTGGAGATAATCTTCATATTTTCCTCATAAATAAAAATTTTTAATAATTTTTTCTTCAATTAATCTTTTTTAGCATTTTTTGGATTTTTGAAAATAGGGTTTTGATTATTCTATTTTCAATTCATCTTATGTTTTTAGATTTTAAGATAATCTTTAAATAATTGAATATTTTAAGTATTATTAGGTAATATTATGAATAGTATTTCTTTAACAATTACAACTAAAGAAGAGAAAGGAGTTCTCGATGAAATAACAGACATTCTTTCAAGTCATGGAATAAACATTTCATATGTTCATCTATACGTAAAGGATGATGTTGGGACATTGAATCTAGAGCTTGATCATGTTGAGAAACTCGATGAATTAATCGAAGACTTAGAGTCTAAAGACTTTATTTTAGACATTGAAATTCATGGTTCTTTAAATGACATTTTCGGTAAAAG
>NZ_JAFRJO010000010.1 GCF_017432245.1 Methanobrevibacter sp. | reverse complement strand
TGGAGACTCTCTTGAAGCATTGTCTTTAAATGGATTGCGGTATGGAAATGCATTGGGTTTTGATAATAATATTGCTCTTGATGCACTTCAAGCTGGAGCGCTTGCTTCAGGATTGTCTGGAACCGGATCTTCATTTGTAGCTATTGTGGATGAAAGTTCAATTGATGGCGTAAAAGAGGCTTGGGCATCTTATGAAGGAAAGGTCCTTGAAACAGAAGTGGATAATAGGGGAACAAGGTTTATTTAACTTAATTCTTTAGATGGTATTTACTAAAGACTTATTAAGAATATCATATAAAAGGAGGTTTTGCAATGAAAAAGTTTTTAAACGTTAATGATATTGAAATTTGTATAGATGATACAGAAGAGGGTGAAAAAGCATTATTGCTGATTCATGGATTGACTGGAAATAAATCAACCATGTATCCGATTAGAGACATGTTCAAAGACCATTATCGTGTAATTACCATTGATACAAGAGGGCATGGGGAATCAACACGCCCTAAGGAATATACAATTGATGATCATGCAGATGACATACATGAAATCATTAGGGAATTAGGTTTGGAAAAAGCTGATATTCTAGGCTATTCAATGGGTTCATATATTGCCCTTAGGGCAGCTGAAGCCAAATGTGATGATATAGACCATCTTGTTTTAGCCTGCACTAAGCCACACGGCAAAACTTCATCTGTTGCAAGACTTTTAAAGGAAGCAAATCTTGACATTACTCAAGTAAGCCAAGAAGAAATGATGGGTGTAATATTAAAGGCCAGCCTTGCTCCGCAATCCTATGAAATGGCTCTCAATGGAGAATTGAATATTGAAGAAATATTGAATGGTGATGGAAGCCAGGAATTGAATGAAGAGGAAAAGGCTGCAGAAGATGCATCACTAGCTAATTTTGACAATTCAAATGATTATGATAAGGTAACTTGCAAAACATTGGTTATTGGCGCTGAATATGATGGCATTAATCCGCCTGAATTAGGTCGTGAAGTGGCTCGTGGAATCGATGGTGCAGAATTTGAATTAATCAGTGATGCAGGTCATTTGGCTTTTGCAGAGCAACCAGATGACTTTTATAATCTTATTAAAAACTTCTTAGATAGCTAATCTGATTAGATTGTCAGTCTAATCTTTTCTTTTTTTATTTTTTTATAATTTTAAAATATTTTTCCTATTTTTATACTATTTTTAAAGCTATTTTTTTAAAATAAAGTAGTCTGTTTTGTGTTGTCTTTACTTGGAAACTCATGCAAGTATTCAAATATTTCATCTTGATTATTCATGATATTGTTTTCATTTGTTCTTTTGTAGAAGACCTTCATTAATTTATTATGGTTTGGACTCATCAATCCATAGCTATCTCCATAAGTCTTGATGTATTTTTCCTTAAGTCCTGGGAAATGCTTGTCTAGTTTTTTATAGAAATATTCTCTGTTTCCTTCTCTTAATGTCATTCCCATTCCAAAGCAAATGATTCCTTTTACATTTGAGTCTATGCAATAGTCAAGTATTCCATTTAGATTCTCTTCTGTATCGTTGATGAATGGGAGAATAGGACATAGCCAAACGATTGTAGGAATATCCTTCTTGTTTAATATTTTTAATACTTCGACTCTTTCTTTTGTTGTGCATACATTGGGCTCAAGTATTTTGCAAAGCTCTTCATCGTAAGTGGTTAAGGTCATCTGCACAACTGCTTTTGATTTTTCATTTATCTTTTTGAGCAAGTCCAAATCTCTTAGGATTAGGTCAGATTTAGTTATGCATGTAAAACCATGCCCATATTTGCAAATCAGTTCCAGGGACTCCCTTACATTCTGTATTTTTTTCTCAAGAGGAATGTATGGATCTGTCATGGCTCCTGTTCCAATCATGACCTTTTCTTTCTTTGATTTAAGGGCTTTTTTCAATAGTTCAGTTGCATTTGCCTTAACTTCAATGTCTTCAAAGGCATGGTCCATATTGTAGATTTTGCTTCTGGAGTCGCAGTATATGCAGCCATGAGAACAGCCTCTGTAAAGGTTCATACCATTTTTTTGGGATAAGATACTTTTTGCGTTTACATAATGCATGGTTTCACTTTTTTTAAGTTTCATTAATTTATTTTTTATTATCTTCCATTTTCGTGTTCTTGTTTTAATATTGGTTATAATATATTTAATTGTTTTTGAGAGCATTTGAAAAGAAATTTTTAAAATAAAAAAATAAATTTTTCTAAAAGTTTATTTCAATAACTATATTTAAATAAGATGAACTATAAAGTATATTTATTATCAAAACTATGGAGTTATTTTTATGGATGAAAAAGAGATTATGAGCTATTATGAAACCGAAGAAGAAGCTCAAAATGTTCTTCAAGCGTCTAGAAAAAGAATCGATGAAATTGATAATGATTTAGTTAACTTAATAAGTGAAAGAACTTCACTTGCTAAGGATATCGTATCAGCTAAAGTATTTTTAGGCATGGATATTTATGATAAATCAAGAGAGGATCAAGTTCATGCCAAAGTAAGCAGATTAGCTCAAGAAAAAAATATTGATGATGATATTCTTAGCGATATTATGAATATGCTAACAATTTTAAGTAAAAATAAACAAAGAGAATTATTGAATAAACAGAGAAAATTATTGGAGGAATGATTATGGGAAATATTAGAACTTCATTTGTAAAACGTATATCTAAAGAATTAATTGAAACTCACCCAGGCAAATTTACCACTGATTTTGAAGAAAACAAAAAATTAGTATCTGAGTACTCTACCGTAAGTACCAAACACTTAAGAAATAAAATTGCTGGTTACGTTACTAGATTAGTAAAACAACAAGCAAACCAAGCTTAATTTTATTTTTTACTTTTTTAGATTAATTTATTTTAATCTACCACTTTTTTAAAATTTTTAACTACTTTTTAGATTAATTTATTTTAATCTACCACTTTTTTATAATTTTTAACTACTTTTTTCATATTTTTTTTACTTTTTTTAATTCGAATGATTTCATTATTTTTAGGATTGTTTATTAATCAAATTTTTATTAACTATTCAATGTTTTTTATTAACAAATCACTAATTTTCATCAAAAAATTGCAAATTTAATAAATAAATATATTAATACCCTTTTATAAAATTAATAAATGGATAATAGTCTATAAAATATGATTTTATCAAAAATTTATTATTTTAATTTTTAATTTAAAAGAAAAAGGTGTGTAAACAAATGGAATTAATTGTAGCCAAATTTGGCGGTACTTCGATAGGAAATGGACAAAGAATTAGAAAAGCTGCACAATCTGTCGTAAATGAGTACATGAGCGGAAAGAAGGTTGTGGTTGTAGTATCAGCTATTAACAAGACTACTGATGATTTAGTAGCTATTGCTGATGAATCCATTGGAAAAGAAGTAACTGAGAAGCAATTGGCGGAAATTTTATCCATGGGTGAGAGAACCAGCATCAGAGTATTTTCATCAGTCTTGGAATCCTTAGGTGTTAAATCCGAATACATAGATCCAAGCCATGAATTATGGCCTGTGATTACTGATGATAACTACGGAAAAGCTAATATTGACTTTGAAAGAACTGAAGAGCAATCTCAAGGATTGTTAGGTCTTTTAGAACAAGGCATCATTCCAGTTGTCTGCGGATTTTTAGGAAGAACTGAAGAAGGGGAAGTGACTACCTTAGGAAGAGGTGGCAGTGATGTAACTGCATTCCTATTAGGACATTGCTTGAATGCAGATGACGTAATCATTGTAACCGATGTAGATGGAGTCATGTCAACTGATCCAAGAAAAATCGAGGAAGCTAAAAAATTAGATTATATATCCGTTGAGGAAATGAGAGATTTAGCTACTCATGGAGCTCAAGTTTTACACCCTCATGCTTTAAGATTTAAAGACCCAGAAATAAATGCAAAAATTATCAGTTTTGAAAAAGGAGACTTATCCGACCCTGGAACTGAAATCGTAGGTCCATTTGAAGACTCTATGGGCAAATCTGTATGCTTGCATCCAGAACCTATCTCTGTAGTGGCTCTTGTTGGTGAAGACTTGCTTAATCAAATAGGGCTTCTTGCAAAAATGACCACTTTAGTTGCTGAGGCAAACATTAACATTTATGGTATTTCTGCAGGTCAAAATTCAATTACCTTATTCTTAGATAAATGTGATGCTGATAATGCATATCACATATTGCATGGTTTAGTCATTGCTGAAGATAGCTTAAGCTCTATCTCCTTAGGAAGAGACATTGCAATGTTAACCATGATTAATCCAGACTTTATTGAAACTCCTGGAGTAATCACTGAAATCACCAATCCTCTTAAGGAAGAGCACATTAACATTGTAGAGATTTCATCTTCTCAAACTGCTATTGTCTTATTTATTAACTGGGAAGATGGTAAGGTAGCATACGACTTAATAAAGGGAGTTTTATAACTTCCGCTTTTATTTATTTAACCCCATAAAGAAGTGATTGCTTTTATTTTCGTTTAAGAGAAGCAAAATATTCTTATTCGTTTTTTATTGTAATTAATTTTTATTTACAATCATTGAAGTTTCGAAACAATATTTGGTTTTTATTGATACGAACTTTAATAGATTAAGTATTTGAAATTAATATTGATTTTTTAAAAATTAAAATTATAAAAATTGAAATTTATATTAAGTTTTAAGAATTCTTTAATTAATAAAATTTAAAATTTCTTATTGAATTTCTAAAATAATTGAAATAAAAAAATAATTATATAGTAAAAAGGTGTTTTATATGCGTTTTGAAGGAACTGCTGTTGCTATGGTCACTCCTATGCATGAGGATGGATCCATAGATGAAGAAGGATACAGACAAAATATTAACTGGTTGATTGA
>NZ_JAFRJO010000009.1 GCF_017432245.1 Methanobrevibacter sp. | reverse complement strand
TTTTAATTTTTATTTTTTATTAAAATTTTATTTTTTATTAAAATTTTAGATTTTATAAAAAAAGAGAAAATGATAAAAAGAAATTTTCTTTTTATCTAATTGATTATTTTACTATTTTTATTTAGATGCTTCTAGCATTCTTTCTACAGCATTGGTTGATCTTTCAGCTATGTCATCAGGGACAATAATTTTAGGTTCCTCATTGATTAAGCAGTCCCTTACCTTTTCCAATGTGTGAAGTTTCATGGTTTTGCAAATAGCTCCTTCAAGCAATGGGTAGTAGGTTTTGTCTGGACACTCTGATTTAAGTCTTGTAATCATGTCAACTTCAGTTCCTATGACAAATTCCTTATTTGGGCTGTCCATTACATGAGCTAGCATTCCACCAGTACTTAAGACATAATCTGCCATTTCCTGAACTTCCTTATTGGATTCTGGATGGATAAGTATATCTACACCAGGATATTTTTTCCTTGCATCTTCAATATCTTCCTTGTGGAATAGCTTGTGAACGTAACAGTGTCCGTCACCTGGGATAGGAATGATCTTTTTGTCAGTAAATGGCTGTACGAATTCTCCAAGATTGGTATCTGGTCCGAAGAGAATTGTGTCTTCTTCTAAGCTTGCTACAACTTTTTTGACATTTCCAGAAGTACAGAGAATGTCTGATTCCGCTTTTGCTTCACCAAGACTGTTTACATATAAGCAGACTGCAGCATCAGGATATTTTGCTTTTGCTTCTCTGACTTGCTCTCCAGTAAGCATATGTGCCATAGGGCATTCTGCATCAATGTCTGGGATTAGAACTTTTTTATCAGGGTTTAGCATATATGCGGTTTCTGCCATAAAGTCCACTCCGCAGAAGACAATGATGTCCCTATCTTCAACTTCTGCAGCCTTATTACATAATTCTAAAGAGTCTCCAAGGAAATCAGCTATTTCCTGAATTTCTTTTGGTTGGTAGTTATGTGCGAGTATAATCGCATTCTTTTCTTCTTTCAATTGAATAATTTCTTTCTGTAATTCATTCATTTTTATCCCTCTTTACAATGGGATTAGTATAATATTTTTAGTTATTATATTATCTTTATTCTTTTTGCTTAAAAAAATTAACTATTGTTATTTTTTTATATCTTTTTAATTTTTTTAATTAAAAATAATTATTATTTTTTATACTTCATCTTGATTTTTCTTGCTTTTATATTCATCAATCAATCTATTGATATTTTCCAAGATTGTCACTTTACCGCAGTCTATGTATTTATAGTCTGTAATCCAATAGCTTACCTCAACTTTAGGACCCCATTCAGTGTAATCCTTTGAAAATATTGAAGTTTTATCATTCACTACCCAATCGTATTCATACATGATCTTATCAAGCTCTTGTTTGAATTCTGGAATATTCATTCCATGAGGCAAGGTTGCAATGATTCTTAGCCTGTGGTCTTCAGTTGGCTTATACATCTTATAGATATTTTTTGATAAAACAGAGTTGGGGATTGTTATTTCGTAGTTGTCCTGATTTATCATAGTCGTATTTCTGAATCCGACTTTCTTGATGGTTCCCTTAAATCCATTTACTTCTATTACTTGGCCAACTTTGATTTTTTTATCGCTTATAACAAAGATTCCTGAAATGAAGTTGGAAACGATATCCTGTGATGCAAAACCTATTACAATACCTACAACACCTAAACTGATTATGATGCTTTCCAAGTTGATTCCAAGAACATGCAATATCCATGCAATGGCTACAATAATCACTGTGTATTTCACTATGTCCTTAAATAGATAATGGGCGGTGAGATTCAAATCGAATTTTTGCTCTAGCTTAGTGAGCATTTTATCCCCTATTCTGATGAAGATCAGCCCACCTATTATAATCAGCAAAATGTATATGATATTTCTTAAATTAAAAAGATGAAACATAACGTCCAATACTTGAGATGTGAAATCCATTTTATCCCCTGTTCCCTTAATTTTTTTCGGCTCTTTTTAATAATAGTTTAGATTAGTTTTCTATTCTTTTTAATCATTGTTTACTGTTAATATGTTCTTGAAATTTATGGAAGTCTTGTCTTTTCCAATGTTAATTTCAGTAAAGTCATTAGCCACAAGGGTATTTTCAAATATTTCCTTAGCTTCATTCTTTATATTCAAATCACTTGTATACCTTGTGCTTATATGAGTCAAGACCAATAATTTGACATTTGCCTCTTTAGCTATTTCTGCAGCTTCCTTTGATGTGGAATGGCAATTTTCAATTGCCTTGTCTTTGTCGGCATCCTCGTAAGTTGCTTCATGAATAAGAACGTCACTGTCTTTAGCAAGTTCAATCAGCTTTTCACATGGTCTTGTATCTCCAGAGTAAGTGACTTTCTTTCCAGTTCTTGGAGGTCCTAATACCTGTTCGGGCTTGATTATCTTCCCATCCACTTCAACTTCTTGGCCACTGTGAAGCTTTCCAAAGGCAGGGCCTACTGGAACTCCAAGCTCAATTGCCTTTTCCCTTAAGAAGCGAGGCTTTTTCTTTTCATAAATTGAATAAGCGATATTTGGAATGTTATGCTCTGCAATAATGGATTTGATTATGTACTCATCTGTTTCCACAACCACTCCCTCATCGATTTCATGAATGTTTAATTGGAAGTTTATCTGGAAAAATCCATAGTTGGAAATCACACCTATTATCTTTTCCAATCCCTTAGGTCCATAGACGTCCAAGTCTTCCTCTCTACCTCTAAATCCCATTGATTGGATGAGTCCGGCTAAGCCTAGGATATGGTCTCCATGATAGTGGCTTATGAATATCTTATCTATTTTCATAGGGCTTATCTTAGCATAAGTCAATTGTCTTTGTGTCCCTTCTCCACAATCAAAGAGCAGTGTATCCTTAAAGTATTTCAAAATTATTCCTGCATGGTTTCTATATTTTGAAGGCACTGCAGAGGAGGTTCCTAAAAATGTAATTTCCATAAAATCACTTTAATTTCAATAGTAAATAATTTCATTGATTTTTCAATAAATTCTTTTATATAAATATATTTTGTTAATTTAAATATATAAATTGAATTAAATATTGATTTGATATATAATATATATTAATGGTTTAAAACATATATTATTATAAAGGATATTGATTTTTTATAATTGTTTTCAATAATCTTGGTGTAAAAATGGATGAAATTATAAAATATATGCTTAGAGAAGATGAAGGATTTGGAGATATCACTTCAAATGCATTAATTCCAGAAAATAAGATATTTTATGCTAAATTGATTACTAAAGATGATGGAATCCTTGCAGGAATTGAGATCATAAAGGAAATGTTTTCAGACTATGGCATTGAAATCATCTCCTCCAAAAAGGATGGGGATGAAATTGCAAAAGGGAATATCCTTTTAGAGCTTGAAGGAAATGCCCGCAAGATTCTTCTTTTGGAGCGCACTGCACTTAATTTGCTTATGAGAATGTCTGGTGTAGCTAGCATAACAAATAGGATAGTCAATAAGGTTCATGATGTGAATCCTAAAATAAGGGTTGCAGGAACCCGTAAGACTGCACCTGCACTTCAAAAGTTTGATAAGCTAGCTATTGCAATTGGTGGAGGAGATCCTCATAGATCTGCATTGGATGACATGATATTGATTAAGGACAATCATATTGCTGTTGTCGGTTCAGTCAAGAAAGCTCTTGAATTGGCTAAAGAAAACAATAGCTTTTCCAAAAAGATTGAAATTGAAGTTGAATCAACCGAAGATGCAATCATTGCCTGTGAAAATGGTGCAGACATTGTAATGCTTGATAATATGTCTCCAGAGGAAGCTCAAGATGCCTTAAATGCTTTAAATGAAAAGGATTTGAGAAAACATGTATTGATTGAGATTTCAGGTGGAATAACTGAAGATAATATATTGGATTATGCTCCATTGGATGTTGACATTATTTCCTTAGGTTCAATAACCCATCAGGCAAGCAGCTTGAACTTTAGTTTGGATATGGATTAAAAACCCTTTCGGCTTATGGCATAGATGAAAAGTTTATATGCAATATTGTATAATGTTAATATAACTTTAATATGAGGTGAAATTATGGCAAATCTCGAAAAGAATATAGAAGAAAAACTCACTGAAGTATTTAAAGGCGAATTTGAAAAGGAAGATTTTGAATTGAATTACCTTATAACCGATGATGTAATCACTTTCTTCTTCCCAATATCAGAAGGAAAGGAGCTTTCACTCGATTCCCTTGAAAAGATTTCAAGCATAATCGATGCAAGATTTGAAGGTTCCAATATTGTAAACCAAGAATACAGATATGCATTCAATCTTGATCCTTGTGCTGACTAAAATTATTGGTTTTTAAAATAAAATTTTAAATTTTATTTTTTTTATTTATTATTTTTATTATCCTATTATTATTCTAGTATTATTTTTATTTTCAAAAATTTTTCACTACTTTTTAATTATTGTTTCTAGTAGTGTATACTATTTCTATTTTTTACAACAATTTTCATTGATTTTCCAATTGATAATTTTTATATTTTTCACATAATTCATAATTTTAAAAAAGGGATTTTTCAATTTTTATAAGCTATCAAAATTATTGACTTTCGCTATAATTATTCATATAGTTATAGAGTAAACTATATGAAAGAATAATCATAAAATTAAAATAATGCGATACCTTTATATATTCCTTTAAACAAATATATTATTACATCTAGATAAGCAAATGGATTTTTTAGAATTTAAATCAATTTTTATTAAAAAATAAAAATAATTTTTTGTCTAAATTTATATTTCACTTGCTTTTCATGATTTAATTAAAATTTAAATAAATTTTATTAATATTAAAATTTTTATTGTAATTTTTATACTTATGATAAATTTTTATGAACTAATTATTGCATTAGCCAGTTAATAATTCAGTTGTAATATATTAATAAAATTTAAAAGATTTATTGTGGAGTCGTTATTATGGCTGAAGAAGAAATCGAAAATATTGAAATCGAAGAAGAGGAAGATGAATACTTACCTTTCGCTAAAGCAGAAGTTGTTCGTTTAATGAAACAAAACCTTGATGATGACAAAATGATCAGGGAAAGAGTAAAAGTAGAAATGAACAAGTTCTTAGGAGACATTCTCAAGCAAGTTTGTGAACAACTCAATGAGTACCCATACACTACCATTGAGTACGAAATGCTTAAAGAGTCAACCTATCCATACACTAACATCAAAAGAATCAACCAAGAAAAAGAAAGAATTTTATTACACTTAAACGCTATTAAAGCAGATTGTGATGCATTAGCTATGGATGTTCAAAAGACTCTCAAATTAAAAGATGTCGTAGAGGAAGATGAGTTCACTCCATTATCCATGACAAAACAAGAAGAAGATGAAGAAGAAATAGAAGAATAGATCTTCTATCTTTCTTATTTTTTTATTTTTATTTTAAATTCAATTTTTACTGTTTTTTTAAATTTTAAAATTTTTTACTATTATACTTTTTTGTGCTGATATGCAATTTTTCTAAAATTTTTTCACTATTCTTAAAATGAATTAATCAATTACAGTAAAACCTGTTTTTAGATTTTTAACCTCCTCATCAGTTAAGGGCTCAGTCTTTGCACGAACATCCATGATTTTGCTTTGTCCGAATGGATCTTCTATAAGCAAGAGAGTTTCAAGTTCACCATCTAAAATCTTATGCAGGTTTTCAAGGACCATTTTTCCATTTTGTTGAGATGTCTCATCTGTGAACATGTTAAGTGCCCTTTCGGTTGCTTCAATGAATCTTACAATAACACCTTCAACATTTGAGATGTATCCTTCAGACTTTGGACCAGGTTCAACCTTGATTCCAACTTCTGGTAGTGAAACTGTAGCTGACTGGGATCTCACCACTCTTGAGTCCAAAGATTTTTTGGTAATTATCAAACTATGTTTGGCAGGGTCTTTCTGTTCAGTTGCCAAAATGTCATTATGTCTGAATCCACATTTTTCACATTGTATGGTTGATTCAACAACCTCTCCAAAATAAGCAAGTTCATGAGTTTGAGTAGTGTAATTTGCAGTACCTTTTCCTCCACATACTGGACAATCCATCTTCATTTCTGCACTTTTTCCAGTTGTAAGATCATCTGTGTTCATATTAATTCTCTCCTTTGTTAATTTTCATAGTTGTGCAATAGCTATTGATAATTATTAAGTCTAAATGTTATATTTTTAATAGTTGTTACTAAGTATCTATTTTGTATTTTCTAGATGTAGGATAACTTATCAATAAACACATATTTAAATATTTTTTCAGATTTTCTAAAATTTTTTCATATAATTTTATCTTTTTTCTATTTTATAATTATTAATTCATTTTATTAAAATTTTTTATCATAATGAAAAATAATCTAAATATTAATTTTAATAGTTTTATGCTAATATTTATTAATAATAATAAATATATACATATACTAAGATAAATTCTATAATGTTGGATATTGTATTATTTATTGCATTAGTATTTAATAAATTTATTTAAAGAAAGTTCAATGTTTAACAATTTATCATTAACTATATTTTTATCAAAATTACACAATTTTTAAAAGAGGAGTGATTACTTGTATTCTATAAATTCTGTTGAAGATCTTCAAGAATTAAATCCTTATATTATAGTAGGATGTGGAGGTGGAGGAGAAAAGTTCTCTAACCTTGAAGGGATTGAAACAGTAGGATTCCTTGATGATAACCCTGCAAAACAAGGAAAACCTTTCTGTGGTCTTGAAGTGGCATCAAACTTATCAGATTTATTTGAATCTACTGAAGCAAATACTGTAGCAATCATGTTGCCTATTGGAGCTGAAGGAACTGCACTCAAATACGCAGTTCAAGCATTGGCAAATGGTAAGAATGCAGTTGTTTCATTTAGATCTTTATCTTTATCTGAAAATGAATCTTTATTAAAACTTGCTGAACAAAATGATGTTTGCATAAAAGAGATTAGTCCAAGATTGGATGTTGTACGTAAAATTTGCGGTGTAGCACCTGAAAAATGCTGTGAAGTATTGCCTAAGATTTCTTATGAAGCAAAGGCACCTGTTATTTTTGTTGGAGGTACTTCCCAGGAATGTGGTAAGAGAACCACTACCAAATCCTTAGGAATCGAAGCTATGAAAAGAGGAATGAAAGCTTCAATCATTTCCACTGATGAAATGGGATTGGAACAGCCTACAGCATTCAACTTCAGAGCAGGAAGCTTATCTGCAATGGACATTCCTTCAGCTATCTTAAGTTCAATCAAGTATGTTGAGGAAAATGACCAACCTGACATTATCTTTATCGAAGGACAATCAAGCTTAACTGAAGATGGAAACCCTCACCCAAGAGGATTGTCTGCATGTATCCTAATCGGTGCAGATCCTGATGCAGTTATTGTAGGTCACAGACCAAATCACCCATATCGTGAACCAAGAGGCATCGATTATGAGGTAAAGGCTATTGAAGCTGTTGTACCTACCACTAAAGTTGTTGGATTATCCATCAACTTAAGAAATGCTGATGAAGACATGACTTTAGAAAGCTTTGAAGAGAAATATGGCTTACCTGCAGCAGATATGTATTCTGGTGGAGCAGCTAAAATATTAGATGCAATTTTAGAATATTTAGATAAAAACTAATTGATTTTTATTTATTTTATTTATTTATTCTATTACTTT
>NZ_JAFRJO010000104.1 GCF_017432245.1 Methanobrevibacter sp. | reverse complement strand
GCATTTTTGACGATTTCATCAATTTCTTCATAAGGGAATGGTCTGTAAGCCCTTATTTTTAATAAACCTACTTTTTCGCCTTTTTCTCTTAACAGGTCAACCACATGTCTTACTGTACTTGCCATTGAACCCATACAGACTAAAATGATTTCTGCATCTTCACAAAGGTAAGGTTCTGTCAATCCGTAGCTTCTTCCGAACTTTTCACCGAATTCTGCACCCACTTCCTTGATTACTTCCATGGATTTGTCCATAGCAACTTGCATGTCATGTCTTGCTTCAGTATAGTATTCAGGGTCTGCAAAGTTACCTAAGGACATTGGTCTTTCAGGGTCAAGGTAAGCGAATTTAGGTACATATGGTTTGAAGAAGGTATCTACTTCTTCCTGAGTCAATAAGTCTACAGGCTCGACAGTGTGAGTTAAGATAAATCCGTCTAAACATACCATTACAGGCAACATTACTTCTTCATGCTCTGCAATTCTGTATGCTTGAAGGATAGTGTCAAATCCTTCTTGACCGTTTTCTACATAAAGCTGAATCCATCCTGCATCTCTTTGTGCGATGGAGTCTTGTTGATCGTTCCAAATGTTTAATGGAGCAGAAATTGCCCTGTTTGCATCTGCCATTACTATTGGAGCTCTCATACCTGCAGCTGCAAATAATATTTCATGCATTAACATTAATCCTTGGGATGAAGTAGCAGTGAATACTCTTACTCCTGCTTCGGAAGCTCCTAAAGTAGCACTGATTGCACTGTGTTCTGATTCAACTCTAATGTACTCTGCATCCAAATCACCATCTGCAACGAATTGTGCAAGGTATTCAGATATGGTAGTTTGAGGAGTAATAGGGTAAACAGGAACAACTTGTGGTTTTGCTAACTTTACAGCTTCTGCAACTGCTCTATTTGTTGTCATAATTTCTTTTGCCATAAAATTTTCTCCACTCTAATTTTTTTCTCTTTAATAGCTTAGCTATTCTATTTCCATTTTAATAGCTTGAACTGGGCATTCTACTTTACAAATACCGCAACCTTTACAATAATCATAATCTATATCATGGTCCTTGTTTACACATCCTTCTGGACAGAACATGATACAGTTATCACAATCTACACAAGCTTCTTTATCAAGGATTGGTTTAAAAGTTCTCCAACTCCCTGTTTTGTTTTTACGTGTACTTCCAGGTTCACTAATTGCACATCCAATAGAAACCATTTAATCACCTTTCATAAATCAATAAATTTTAAATACAGCCACCTAAGCCATATCGTAAGCTTTTTGAGCTGCTACTGCATTTTTCTCTCCAATTGGACCTGGGAAAGTTTCCTTAATTACTTCAAGAAGTGATTCAATACTTACTTCACCGGTCTTCTTAGCAAAGTATCCTAAAATAATGGTGTTTACGATATTTACACCTAAAATTTCAAGTGCAATGCCTGTTGCATCCACATCAAATACCTTGTGACTTGCTGATTCGACCTTTTCATGAGTATTTATAATAACTTCACCATCTTCTTTCAATCCAGAATAAACATCGACAACACTTAAAAGACCATCGTCAAGAACTATCACATGATCAGGGTTGTAAACCTGATATCTTAAATTGATAGGTTCGCTATCGATTCTGGTAAATGCCATAACCGGAGCCCCTCTTCTTTCTACACCGAAGAATGGGAACGCTTGAGAGTATTTACCATCTTTAAATGCTGCCTTAGCTAAAATCTCTGCTGCAGTTACAGCACCTTGTCCTCCACGTCCGTGGAAGCGAATTTCAATCATTGATATTTCCTCCATTCTTTCATATACGATAATTAGTAAACATTGTATATACTATAACTTTTAATAAACATTGTATATAAATATGTTGATTTGTCATGATAAATTATTACAAATTATTATGAATTTTCCAAAATTTTCCTAAAAATATTACTGGTGATGAAAAATAGATGATTGAAATTTGAAATTATTGATAAAATCATTGATAAAGTTATTGAAAAAGTTAATAATAATATAAAAATTTATATTATAAGAAAATAATAACGAAACTAGTAAAATACTGAAGAGAAAGTTTTATGAAAATTTCATTAAATATCATGGAAAATTATTGAATTTTTTATGAGGAATTTTATAAATACCATTACAAATAATGATAAATTATTAAAAATTACCATGATAAAATTGACAAGAAAAATGATGAAAAGGATTTTGTCAAATTATTAATTTTGGAGCATGAAAAAAATGAGATTTTGTCCAGATTGCGGTAAAATACTGATGCCAAAAAACAAGAAAATAAAATGTGACTGCGGATATGAGGAAGAATTGTCTGATGAAGTTATAGAACAGGAATATCGTTTTGATGGGGAAAGGAAAAAAGAGATGGAAGTCATTGTAACAGATAACACCAATGTTACCCTACCTACAAAAGAGATTACCTGCTATAAATGTGGAGGAACCAAAGGTTACTGGTGGACAGTTCAAACAAGGTCTGCTGATGAAGCTCCAACATATTTCATCAGGTGCGCAAAATGCGGAAACACCTGGAGAAGGTCCAATTAAAATTAATGGATTTTTTAATTGAATAAAAATTTATTAAAATAAGATTTAATGAAAAAATGAAAATTTAATAAAAAAAGAAAGCATATGGGAAAAAAGATTTTCCCTTTCACTTAAATTAAAAAATTACTCATTCTTATTTATTCAGATTCATCAATGATATATAAATCCTGATAATCATCTTCTTCAGCATCATATTCTGTTTTTAGTCTTTTTAAGATTCTTTTTTTAATAGGATTATTAGGATCCTCAGGATTATTTACCAAAATGACTTCCTCTTCATAGATTGGAAGAACTTCCGGATTTCCATTAGAATAATTATTTGAATTATTATATTTAGGATTAAATCTATTGGAATAATGATTGGATTTATTATGGAAATGACGAGGTTTATGATTGGAATTATGGCCTAAATCTTCATCATCATTATCATTTCTACCAAAGGAAGTGTCTATTTTTCTTGCATGAGGCTTTCTTGGCCTATGCTTATTGATGAACTCATTTGACTTGAAATATTCATTATCGGAACTTATTAGGATATTCAATATAACAAGTGCCAATAAAACAATTACAACCAATGCAAACAATGAATCAAATGGAGCAAAGACAGCATAGAATATTTTTGAAGTGATGCTTGAAATGTCCATAAGACCTCTTAAAAGCAACAATACCCCTACAATCAAAACAACAGTACCGTTACGCTTGTCAATATTGTTTGAATTGAAATATGGGTAAGCCCCTAAAATGATTAAACCAATTCCCATTAATCTGAATAAGTTATTTGCTACAGCAGATTCAAGGAAGTCAAATATCATATCAAATCTGTAATGCAATGCTGACAATAAGAATATCAATTCAATGATTCCTATAACAACTAATGGGAATATATAAACAATCTCATTAGCCAGTTTAGGTTTTCTTAATGATCCTGCATCAATCTTCTCTTCTGAATAGCTTGAAAGCAATTGATAGAGGAATGAACTTAATACAGAACCAATGATTGTTCCGGAAACTCCTAAAACTGAAGTAAACAATGCCACAGTTCCACCAATGAACCCTGCCATTATAACGTTAAAATGTTTAACCAAATTATCACCCATATTCTTTAATTTCTAAGTTTCACAATATGATAAAAATCATTATAACTGCAAATAAAATATACATCTCATCATATTTAAAATTGATTGATTATGAATTCAAACTATCGTGACTTAATTCATGACTTAACAAATTCATGACTTAACAATTCATAACTTAACAAATTCACAGCAAATGAAAATAAGAAAAAATAATCTTGCGATTATAAAAAAACTTACAATTAGTATTTAAGGTATGATACCTTAGGTATGATACCTTAAATAGACTAATTTAAAAAAAAACAACTTTCGTTGAAAAAAAATAAAAAAACTAATTAATCCTTTTTGAATTAATTAGAAAAAAGAGCCTTAGGGGGGATTCGAACCCCCGACTTCTACCTTACCAAGGTAGCGCTCTACCGGCTGAGCCACTAAGGCAGTAAAAATCGGAAAAAATATATAAAAAAGTGCAAGGGAAGGGATTCGAACCCTCGTAGGTCTACACCAAAGGATCTTAAGTCCTTCCCCTTTGGCCGCTCGGGAACCCTTGCATAATAATACAACAATATTATTTTAGACTTTATGATATATAAAGGTTGTGGATACGGAAAAATAATATTAAAAAATCCCTAAATAAAGCCTAAATAAAGAGATTTTAGAAAAAATTTATTAAAAAATAATCAAAATTTTACAAACTTATATAAAGAAAAATGATTATATCTTAAAATAGTATTAAATAAAATTTTATTAAAAGATAATAAATTATTAAATAAGAAATTTCAATGAATTTTAATAATTTACAAAATTCACAAAAAAATAATTTATGAGGCGATATATTGATAGTTATTGATTTAGATGAATGTGGAGTTTGTGAAAAATGCATACCTGTTTGTCCTAAGGACTTGATTGAGAAAAAAGGATACACCATGATCATTAAGGATGGATGTGATGACTGTGGAATATGCATGGATATGTGTCCTTTAGGTGCTATTTACGAGGAATAGCTAAACTAAGAAATCAATACTAATAATGAAAGCAACATAGAAATCATACTTAAAATTTAATCAGGTTATAATTATGAAAAAACCAGGGTTTTTAAATAAAATTACAATTATTGACATCTTAATAATAATATGCATCATTGGTGCGGTAGGATTTGCAATTTACCATATGACTGATGATGACTCAACAAAGGCTTCCGCCACTTCATTTGATTATTCAACCAATCCTAAAATAGTGGAGACTTATTTGGATTACTACAAAGACGGAAAGATAGTTACAAGCGAAATTGTTGGAACCGATGCAAAAACTGGAGAAAAGCTTGAATTGAATAGAAGAGTCCTATGGGTAGGGGAAGATGGGAATGGAAAAGTAAACGTTCTCCTTGATGATAATGGCAAACCATTGCTTGCTGGATTCTACATAGATGTTCCAAATGCAGACTTGCTTATCGATTCAATAAGCTTGGAAACAAATGGGGACACCTACAACTTCAAGGACATTACAGTTTCTCCAAAAGAAATTAATAATCTTAACGACTTAATCAGCGAAATTCCTAATGGAACAAATTGTGAAATCACTACAAGTATTTCTATAGATAATTTCGATAGTGTAAAATATCAAAAATTATTAAATGCTTTAAATGAAAATAAAAAACCTTGCATTGTCTTAAGAAATTCTCAAACTAATACTTTAGAAATCAATAGAGCCAATAAAAATGATTTGAAAATAGCAAGTGAAATATTAGGAGATTTCAATGGCCAAACAAGCCAAATAAGACTCAGAACTTATAATTAGTTATATTATATTAAGTGAAAGTAAGTGAAAATATGAGTTTAATCTATTCTATAACTAGCACAATAACTAGAAATATAGAAGGCATTATTAGAAAATCCTTCTTATTTACACTTATTTTCAATATTCTTGAATTTATTGAAAAAGAATGGGTAAATAGCTATTTCAAGAGATTGTATCCTAGTGAAAACTTTTTATCCATTTTTAAAAAAAGTAAAATTTTAAAAGAGGAAATATTCTCACCCCTTATTGTTTTAGTTACATTTGCGCTTTTTTTACTGCTTGCAACAGACCCTGTTTCAAGAGACTTGCAAATCGTTTTAAGCATTGCATTTATCTCATTTTTCATTGGATCAATCATACTTCCAAGATTTGTTTTGAATAATCAGAATAATGAGGAATTTAAAAAAACCGATAAAAAGAACATAATCCCTTTATTGGATACAAAAGATGTCTATTCAATTGGTTTTTGCCTCACATTAATTGGAATCATATTCCTATTTATAAGCATTGCATCTGTTGGAGGATTGCCAATATTGAAATCCTCTTTAAGATACTCACTAAAACCTATATTCACAATGCCAGTATTCCTAGTGATTCCGGGAATAGGACTAATTGCATCACACAGATTGGACCAATACAAAAATAGTGAAATCTCAAGAAGCCAAGTCAGATTCAGATTCCTGATTTTAACATTTATAGGTATTATAACTGTTCTTACACTTGAATACAGAACACCAATCATTGCAATCCTTCTTATGATGATCATTATCGCTTACTACGGAGAGATATTATCCGTTTGGGAAGTGATTATAGGAGCATTGATTGGAGTTTGTGCAATTATGGGAATTGGTTATTTGAGATCATTAAATGAGCTTGCAATCAGTACAAACACAAGCATATTCTCTACTTTGGAAAATAGGGCAAATTTCACTATGCATGTATTGAACCTATTAAATCAGATTTCTGGCAACTTTGGTCTATTGCACGGCAAAATGATAGCAAGTTCAATGCCTGGAAGCCCACTTGGACCTAGAATGTTAGTTGGAAAGTTAATAGCTTGGAGAACTGAAGTTACAGTAACCCCTACATTATTAGGTCAGATGCTAGTTGATTTTGGTAAAATTGGCGTTGCTTTAGAGATGTGCTTGCTTGGATTCATCTTAGGAACCGGATATAAAATAATTAAAATCACTGAAGACTCATTTTATATTGCAATATACAGCTTAATATTGACTTATTCCATCGTAGGAGTGGAAACAGGCATATTGGATATACAAATCTTATTCTACTTCTTTATAATTTCCTTTATCTATTTAGCAGCAATTTTAAAAGATAAAGGAATCAAAATCTATTAAAAACACTATTTTTATTAGAAAAAAGAAAAAAGAGAAAATCAACCTAATTAAAATAAAACTATTTTTAATCTGAATCAGAAAAAAATAAAAAAAGAAAAAATAATTCATAGCAAAGCTATGAACTCATTTTGGAGGTTGAGTAAAATAATTCCTCGAAATTATTTAATTTGGAGATTAATAATCTTGATTAGTTGGACCCTGAATCTTACATTTTAAGAGAGCGATTATATGCAGAAGAAAATGATGTGTGTTTTATGTAAAACTCATTAAACTAAAATTAATAATAAATTTCAAATTCAAGAGATTTGGATTTTATGATTAAACTAATACTATGTTCAATAACTTGAATTTAGGAATTTATCATTAACCAAGATTATTACAGATTTTTATTCAATAACACAATAATTTAGGTATGCCTAAACTTATTGTTAATTATAGATTAGTCTTCATAGTATATAAACCTTTCTAAATTTTTAGGTTTGCCTAAATTATCGAACAATAAAAAGAGGAAATATATGATCATGAATAAAAACTACAATGATAATGAAACACCTAAATAAGCTAAATTAGGAGAATAAAACATTACAAGCAATTGCAAAACAATTATAATTCCAATGATTATAGCCAAATAAATATATTCAGACCTTCCAATGATTGTCTTTGCATGATACAAATTGGAATTGTCTGAGAAGCATCTGCTTGCCATACTTAAATAAATGGTTTCCCCCTTTTCGTAGGCCTTTAAGAACATCATTGCTATGCTGTATCCAACTTGCCTCACTCTCCATTTATAAGAAATATCATCATTGAATGGATCAAAGTTTCTTGATGTCATGGATTGCCTGATGTCCCTTAATTCATCTACAAAGATAAATAGGAACCTTACCATAATTGTAAGAATCATAGCAAGATCTCTAGGCATTCCAAGCTTTCTAAAGGATTGTACAACTTCCTGCATAGGAGAGGTGGATGAAAGGATAACAATAGCTGTTAAACAAACAATCAATCTAGCAAATAAAAGAACTGTCCAATTTAAACCAGTGTCTGTTATAAACAACCATGAATAAGGACCCTGCCAAATTATATTTCCAGGGTGTATGAATGGTTGGAATGCTATGACAAAACCTCCGAATGGCAAAAGAAGTAGCACTCTCTTAAAGCTTTCCTTAAATGATAAACCAGCTAAAAACATTACTATTAGTAAAAAGCATTCCAATACGATTGGAACTATTAATCTATCTGAAAAAACAGCGAAAAGAATAATAAGCAAAATGGCTACAAGCTTAACCCTTCCTTCCAAATTATGGATGATTGAATCCCTGGAAGCTATGAATTCTAATGATCTAACTTGTTCTATCGCCATTTTATCCCCATTAATTCATAAAATAATAAGATAATATAATTAAAAAAATAATTAAAAAATTATAAAATTTAAATAAAATTTATAATATAAGTATTGGCCTTTAATTATAAATATTTATTTATTTAAATCAATAATTATTACTAATTTGACAAAATAAGCCCAAAAAGTATTACTTTAGATAAATAAAGAGAAAGTATTACTAATCTGGTCAAAAACAGTTAAAAAGTATTACTAATTGTAAATTAAGAAAGTTTTGTAAAATTTTAAAAAGAAGAAATGAATAGAAAAAGAGAAAATCAAGGATAGGAATTAATATTAATCCGTATCCAAGATCCGCTTTTTAAAAAATTTAAAATACTAAGAGATTTTAAATTATTCAACTAACCAATAGAATTAGTTAGATTTTTTTAATGCATAACCTATACCTAAACCAAGAACAAGTGTAATCAGTCCACCGAATATTAAAACACCGATTTCGCCTAATTTGTCTAAAGGCTCATAGGTATAGTCTGGGAATGGTGACTCCATGACTGGAGCTTCAACATCTTCACCAACCGCTGCATCTTCAGCGGATTTTTCTAATCCGTCCGGATCGCCAGATGCAATGTAAGGAGATAATACTGCTAAAGCAATGCAAAATATAATCCCTACAACAATTAAATATTTATCACTTTGACTTAATTCCATATTACCACCCTATTCTCTGTTCCATGCCAACAAGTCTGGTCTGAATTTTTCAAGAGCATAAAGAACAATTACAGTTAATACTCCTTCAATTATACCAATAAATGCATGGTAAAGTGCCATAGAAGCAATTCCTACAGTCAATGGGAAAGTTCCTGCAATAGCCATTTCAATTGCAGCTACAACTGCTGCAACTAAGGTTGCAAGCCATGCTGCTACAAATGCAGATGGGTATTTACCAATCAGACCTTGTAATCCTTTAAAGGTAAAAAGACCGACACATCCTCCAACAATTGCCATGTTGAATACATTTGCACCTAAAGCAGTGATTCCTCCGTCTCCGAAGAATAAAGCTTGAATAAGCAATACTGCAGTGAATACTAAAACAGCAGCTTCAGGAGCCATAAATACAATAGCTACTAATGCTCCACCAACCATGTGACCACTGGTACCAAATGGAATTGGCATGTTCATGGACATGATTGCAAAAATACCTGCAGCTAATACTGCAAGCAATGGTATACGTTTTTCATCAAGATTTGCTCTTGCCCATTTAGCAGAGAAGTACAATGCTACAATCATAATGATGTAGTAGATTGCACATTGAGCAAGAGGTATAAAACCATCAGGTATATGCATATTATTTTTCCTCCATTTTTTAAGTTTGATTTATAATCACACCATATCACTTTTTATAATCTTAGAAAAACCAATCAAAAGTAATACTCGTTATTACCCTATGAATTTTGAGTAAATTGATTTTTTTAATAAGTATTTAAAAAGTAATACATTTTATAAAATTATTATCTCATCAGTAATACTAAAGTAATACTTTTTGTAAATTTATCAAAATCAAAAGTAATACTAAATCCCATTATTTAGAGTTTATTTTACTAATAAAGACAATAAAGTAGTCAATTTTGAATAAAAATTGATTAAACAATATTATATATAAAATAAGACTATATAAATGTTTGTTTAGTATTACTAAACATTAAAAATCCGTTTAAATAGTAATACTAATTTTGGAAAAATATATGAAAAACTTATGATTATATTGAAAAATAGTTGATGTTAAATGGGAAAAATAGTTAACGAAATATTGAAAAAATAGCAAAAATGAAAAAAATTCATATTTTTGCTCTTGATTTAAATGATTTTAATTTTCTTTGAAGCTTTGAAATGTAATCAAACTCCTTTTCATAAGAAAGTGAATTTCCATATCCACATCTTGGACAAATTGCATTATTGCAACCTTTGCATTGTCCACAGCTTCCACAGGATCCTCCTTTAAGTGGATCAAATTCAAAGCCACACATTCTACATTGCATGATATCACCTTAAAATAAATTAAAAATTGGTTGAATTTATAAAAAAATAAAAATTAGAATTGGGTTAACCCAATCCTAATCCCAGTCCTACCATATATACTATGAAGGCTACCACATATGCAGTCACTAAGGTAACTGCAGACATGATCAATGGATATTTCCATCCGCCGGTTTCCTGTTTGATTGCACCAAGAGCTGCGAAACAAGGGATGTACAGCAATACAAATACCATGAATACATAAGCTGTAAGAGGGGTGAATATTCCATGCATTGCTGCGGCGATTCCGGCTCCCTCCTCGGCAACTCCAAAGAGCGAACTGAAGGTACCAACTACAACCTCCTTAGCAACAAGACCAAATGCCAATGCTACAGCAGGTTGCCATTCACCGAATCCTAAAGGAGCAAATACCGGTGCGATTACAGTACCGATAGTACCGATAGCACTTTCTTGAGACCCGTATTCAACTCCTGCAGGGAAGTAACTTAACATCCAGATTACAATACTTGCAACTAAAATAATGGTTCCTGCCTTCTTAATGAATCCCCAGGATTTTTCAAGGGTGTGCATTAAGATACCTCTGATAGTAGGCAATTTATAATCAGGCAATTCCATTACAAACGGAGCGGACATTTCCTTAAATGTGGTTTTTCTCAATATGAATGCAACAATAATCGCTACAATTACACCAAGCAAGTATAATGATAAGATTACAAGGCTTTCATGAGCTGCAAAGAATGCGCCAACTAACAATAGGTACACTGGCATTCTAGCGGAACAGGACATGAACGGCACAATCAACATAGTGATCAATCTGTCCTTTTCGTTTTCCATGGTTCTGGTTGCCATAATACCTGGCACTCCACAACCGAATCCTAAAAGCATAGGAATGAATGCCTTACCATGCAATCCAACAAACTTGTGCATAAGCTTGTCCATAACAAATGCTGCTCTTGCCAAGTAACCGCAATCTTCAAGGAAACTGATAATCAGGAATAACAGAATAATTTGAGGCAAGAATACAAGCACTCCACCTACTCCTCCAATGAGCCCATTGACGAGGAATGATGAAAGCATTGTTTCACCAATAACACCTAAAATGAAGTCACCAAGAATTCCAAAGAACTCATCAATCAAGTCTTGGAAAGGTGCACCGAATGTAAATACAATCTCAAACATTGCATACATTATGACTATGAAAATTGGGAACCCTAATATTCTGTTTGTAACAATTTTATCGATTTTCTCACTGATGGACACTTTCAAGTGGTCAGGTTTTGAAAGGGATTCCTTCAAGAGCCCATCAATGAATGCATATCTTGCATTTGCAATAACCTCTTCACTGCCTTCACCGAAAATGCCTTCCAAATGTTCCTTGATCCTTTTGGTTTCAGCCTGAATCTTATTTCTTTTTGAAGACCCTTCAATTTTCTCTTCTACAATCTCATCGTTTTCAAGCAATTTGATTGCAATCCAAGATGAAGGAACGTCTAATAAATTCTTGTCTTCTTCTATAACAGCCTGAAGCTCAGCAATATGTTCCTTAAGTTCATTGTTATAAACCAACCTTTCAGTAGTGTTCACTGGGTTTTGAGCTGCTTGTTCAACTGTTTTAAGTAATTCTTCCTTACCTGTATCACTATTTGCTTCAATTTCAACAACAGGAACTCCCAATAACTCAGAAAGCTTATTTGCATCAATGGTATAGCCTTTGTCTTGAGCATACTTATTCATGTTCAAGGCTACAACCAAGTTAGCTCCAAGTTCCATCATTTGAACAGTGAGATACAAGTTTCTCTCAATGTTAGCTGCATCTATTATGTTTACAATCACATCAGAATCTTCATCCACGATGAAGTCTCTTGATACAATCTCTTCCATAGAATGAGCACTTAAAGCATAGTTACCAGGTAAATCTATTACTTCAACTTCATTGCCATTATGCTTATAATGACCTTTTGCTTGTGCTACGGTTTTACCAGGCCAATTACCTACATGTTGGTTTAAACCAGTTAAAGTATTGAATAAAGTGGTTTTTCCTACATTAGGATTACCTGCTAAACCTATTTTAAGATTTGCCATATTTATACCTTTAAAAATTTAATAATAAAAATAAAATCTGTAAAAATAAAATTTGAGAAATTAAATAGAGGAATCTATACTTCCACTTCAATGTTTTTAGCTTCCTCTTTTCTAAGACATACAGAGTATCCTTTAACCTTAACTTGAATAGGATCTCCGAGAGGTGCCACTTTTTCCACTTCTACATCAGCACCTTTAACAAAGCCCATACCAAGCAAATGTCTTTTTAATTCCAAGTCACCGCCGGAACCGTAAGAAGCTAAAACTCCGGTTTCTCCAGATTTGAGTTCATTTAATTTTTTTATCATTTTATAACCTCTTAAGAAATTAAAATAATTATCAATAAAAGTAGGAAATTTAGGCATACCTAAATCCGTGTTAGATGAAATCTCATTATTTTGAGGTATTTTGTAGTTTAATTAAAATTTTTAAAATTTCGTTTTAAAAATGGGGATATTTTTAAAATAAAATGTATTGCTTTTTAAAAATATTTTTGGATTGTTAATTAAAATGAAAATAAAAAGATTACCTAACATAGATTAATTAGGTATACCTAAAACCTAATATTATTTTTGTTTTCATAATATATAAAGTTTAGGTATACCTAATAACAAGTACATATAAAAAATAAGTAAGATGAAAAATAAAATAGAAGTTCAAATTTATTGAAAACTTAGAGATCATTTATAAATAATATTGACATTTTGTAAAGCGTTAAACCTATCAAAATTGCCATTCAGATAATAGATTAATATTTTTAATGTTTTCTCTATTCCACTCTTTTGACGCATGTACAAATTATTGGAATCAGCATCAATTAAATTAGCACTTACATCAGAACTTGTGCTTATAATCATATCATCATCAACGATAGCGATACCACCATATCCAATCCCTGCAGTTGTACCTATTCCTATAGATGAGTTAGATATTTTTTTAGCAGCTTCTGCCATTAGGATAGACATTTCAATATCCCCATCGTCATCATAAACTTTTATTCCCTTGACCAATTCCAATGGCTCTACTGGATTTTCAATTTGGAGAATGGATTTAACTGCATCTAAAGTAGGTATGAACAAGCCGCATGTCACACTCAAATCAGTCAAATCAAAAATAGAGCATTTATCCTCCCTAATTGCATCTTTTAGGCAATCCTTTTGAACCTTATTGACTAAATAGGAATAGTTAGACCCAAAATTATCTTCATATCCTTGAGCAAGGGCATGAATTTCCCGAGCCAATATTCCATGAGTAAAGCATTCTGCAGTAGCTATTGTAATCATTTTCAAACCTTCAGAAAGAGCCCATTATTCATTATTCTTTTCAATCAATAATTTTAAGGCCTCTTTTGTAATTATATTTGCAATATCATCCAAGACATAAGGAGTGATTGGAATTGAATCACGAATAAAGGTGTTTGTAGATATGAGCATGTGATCCTTAACGATTCCCTCTTTTCTTAATTCTTCAACGACAGGATTTGAATCATCAAATTCGGAAATGTCCTTAACAACAATTTCCTCATCTCCAATACCGAAAATTCCTGCAGTCCCTATGGTTTTGGAACCGTTTTCATGTGCTTTCTTGATGATGTTTGCTGCGGTAGGGATTGTATTTCCACCAGCTATCTCAATAACGACAACATCTCCAGTGATTAAATCCAAATTATCTTCATTAATATCCTCTGTAATTGAAACAACTTCTCTAAATTCCTTTTTGTGAGTTGAAATTTCTTTTAAGAAATCAGATTTATATGTTCCTGCTTTTGCCCCTTTCAATAAAAAGATTATATCAGATTCTGAAATCTTCTGTCCATCTATAACAGTTATTTTATCAGGGCCTCCTCTGTGAATTTGAATGAGATTAATACCTGTTCTTAAGCCTAATCTGCCAAATCCAACTAAGTCTATACTTCCTTTAGGAATCTTATTATTTTCCATATCTTGAATCATTTTATCACTAATAAAAATTGTAAATTAAAATTTCATAAATTTATAAAAATAAAAAGTTTTTTGATTGCTAGAAATCCGCAGAGATATATTTCCATGGAACTCCTGTGTCTATCATTTCTACAGGAACGTCAATCTCATGATTGTTCTTTAGCATCTGTGTTAAGGCAAACAATCCTGGAAGTTCTATTATATGATGTGACACATCAATTAGGGTTACTCCTAATTTTTTAGCTAGAATTGCATTTGAATGGTTTAAGTCTCCAGATACAAAGGCATCAACAGACCTGTCCTTTGCCAATTTAATAAACTCCTTATTGCTTAGGCCAAATCCAGAGACAATAGCTATCTTTCTAAGCATCTTATCGAAATCCCCATCATTAACCAAACGGACATTTTCAGGACCGAACTTATAGCAAACCAATGCTAAAAACTGATCCAATGTCTTTGTTGAAGAGCATATTCTGCCTATACCAGTCTGCTTATGGAAAATGGACATTGGCTTTAAACCTAAATAATAAGCCAAAGCATCATTTGAGCCCCCATTTATGATATCCCAATTCGAATGGACAACATATGTTGGAGTCTTTGGCATGAACAAAGGAGGATGATGTGAAATAACCAGTTCCCCTTCCTCAAATTTCAAATCATCTTCAGGCAATAAATCCAACAAAACATTAATATTCTTAATATCTAAATTTTCATAACTTTTACTGAAATATCCTACATTGTCATTTTTCAATGCATATTTACGAGGAACCAATTCATCTAAAACATTAAAAATATCATTTGCAAACACAATACCACCTAACTAATATCCCTAAAAATTCTTAATAATAAAACTCATAATAAACTCATAAATAAAACTCATTACCACCTAGCTAATATCTCTGAATAAATCTCATCAATAAACTCATTAATTATGGCATCACAGTCAAATGGCTGGATTGTTGAAACCTTTAGGACTGGCAATTCTATCAAATTAAAGAATTTCTCCAAATCCTTTTCCTTAAAGATAATCTCTTCATAAAATGTCATTTCAGATGCACAATAAAGAACTCCATCCCTAGCTAAAATGCTATTCATGGATTGTCTTAAGACATCTATAGCTAAAGTCATTGTTCCAGACGTTTTTGTATTCAAACCTTTGGTTTTGAGAACAAACTTATTATAAGAATTAACCATATTTGCTCTATTGTAAATGTTATTCTTATCCTTAAGCAAAGAATCATTCTCTTCTGCTATAGGATCCTCAATGAGGAAAACCTTTGTAAAAATAGCTTCAGACTGGCTTTCATTTATTCCTCCCAATCCAGTAGTGTCAATTACAGCATCAGCATTTTTAATCAAATCCAAATCGGAAGAAAATTTGATATTCTTAAAATTTTCCTTGAAAAAATTTTCTTCATTATCCACTTCAGCAATAATGGGATTTCCTAATTTTGAATCTATCAATCCTTCCAAATGAGGATAAATATCCACAATAGTTATGTCCTTGAAATTATTAAATGACAAATATTTTGCAATGGCTATTCCTGTAAAATAGGTTCCAATGACTACGATAGAGCTTTCCTTATCGATAGTTCCATCATCATTTAGACTATTGAATAAGCTTAATGCAGCATCTGCTTTCTTTTCCAAAATCAGATTGAAAATGTCAATCAAACTGACATCTGATTTTACTGTAAAAACCTCTGAACTTATTCCAGTATCATACTCATTATTGCTCATTAAACCATCTCAAGAATCTAAAATCAAATATCCTCATCACATTCAAAGCCAACTTTCTTTAATGCCTCCAATGTTTCATTATATACTGTCTCCTCCAAAGATTGCTTGTGAATCACATGCGATGGAGAAGAGGCTGCAGTGAGAATTCTAGACTTGTTGTCCATAAAAACCATAAAGGAACCAGAACCAGGAATTCCTAAACGGCCTCTGGCAATGACTAAATCGGCATCTGATTGATCCACTGCAATCATGGCTTTTGCAACTGCAGGCATACGGCTGAAATCAGCGTAATTGGTATTAACTTGCAGATATTCTGCAGATGGGATATCGAATCTATTCAGAACTTCATTGATCACTTCCACTTTAATACCATTCTTATTAGGGACAACAATCTTTGCACTGCGAATATAATCTTGAATAGCCCTAATCTCTTCAATAGTGTCTCCTTTACGAGTCCCTTCATAAGATTGAATTGATGCTTTTCTAATGCTTTCTTCAAATGCCATTTTACCACCGAAAATAAAAAAAGAAAAAGTTCGTGAATGGAATTAAACTCTTTTGACGATGAGTCTAAGCATGAAGCTGAACTTCAAGGCCTAAGTCTTCAACAACTGAAATCACTTCATGCAAATTGCCATAATCAGGGTTTCCTACTCCCTTAACCACTAAAGGATAATCCTCAGGAATGACAGTTGCCAAGTTGTTTGCACCTGCAAGCAAAGGAAGCTCAACATTCTTAGGACCAATGGTTGGTGTTGGAACAGTGATTCTAATGCGAGGATACATGATTCTTGTAATGGCTATAGTCTTCAATTGCTCTTCAATTGAACAAGGAGGATGATTCTCCATAGGAGTGTCAACATAAGGGTTGAATCCCATAATAGGAATCTCTTCCAAACTGTCAAAAGTTCCTAAGAACAATAAATGGTCAACCCTATCTTCATAAGACTCTCCAAGGCCAATCAATAATCCTGAAGATAAGCCAATGCCTGCATCAGATACCATCTGACAAATGTTTATACGGTCAGATAATTTTTCACCAGGCTTTACAAAATTGAAAACATCCTCATTGATTGTTTCTAAATTGCAGCAAACTGTATCAGCATTGCATTTCTTCAATTCATCAACGGCCTCTTGAGTTAAGTCAGCACCTACATTGACTAAGATCTCTAATGAAGTTTCTCCTTTTACAATTCTTGCAGCATTGACTGCCTGCTTGCCTTTATAACCATGTCCTCCAGAGCAGCTTATTCTAGGAATGCCTGATTTCTCAACACATTTAGCTGCCTCTCGTATTTCCTCATCGGATTTATAGAATGCATCATAATATCCAATTGAAGAAGTCTTTGCAGCAAAGCCACAGTATTTGCATCTTGGTTGAACTTGACATTTATTTGTAAGATGAATAGTTGATGTCAATTTGATTACATCAGAACATTCATTGCGAATTTCACAAGCGACATCACACAATCTCTTTAAATTCTCTTCATCATCTATTTCAAATAATTGGATTAATTCATTTCTACTTAATTTTTCTCTATTTTTAGCTTTTTCTAAGATAGATTCTATCAAGTTAACACCTTACACTTATGAATAAACAAATAATTATTTAATAATAATTAGATTAACATTTCATAAATTCCAATTCAATAAGCTTTATAAACATTAATCTGATGCATTAAAATAATCAAAATATTAATCTAATTACATTAAACAGAAAAATAAAAAATATAAAAACTTATGAATAAAATATAACAGAACCATCTTATTTTTTAATAGAATTATTAAAATAATAATAAATTTTGAATTATTTTTTTTAAAATTCTAAAAATTATGATAATAAATAAATAATAATATATACAAATATTTATTCATTAGATAATTCGTTATTATTTTCCATGAGTTTTCTAGAAATTTAAATAATAACCTATTATTTAATGCAGCTAAAGAATTAAATTAATAGCATTAATCCCAAAATTCACAAAAAAGATTAATGACTATTAAATTTAATTTCTTTAGTATTTGGTAGCTAAAATTTCTCTAAAGAGCAATTTCAACCATTATAACTAATAAAGTTATAATTCTTATTTTAATCTATTTCAAGACTAAATAATTATTTAATCTTTTAAAGACCAACTACTTTTTTAATCTTTTAGACCCTATTTACTTATTTGGATCTTTTTTCTAAAGATTCTAAGATAGTAGGTACAATTTCAGATAATGGACCGAAGTTCATGGAGTCAGCGGTACCTAATAATGCACCAGGGTTTAATGCATCATCCATTTTGTCAATACCTTCATCTGCCATTAATTTGGTTACGTTAGTTAATGCTTCGTTAGCCATCATTTGTGCAAATCCTGCTGGAGCACCTAAGATTTGGGTTACAGTGTCTCTGTAGGATAAAAGACCAGCGTAGGTAATTGCAGTTACTGCGGAACACATATCACATACAGGACCTACCATGTTTGCAGGTAAGGTGAATGCGGATCCTCTTGCTTTGGTACCTAAGTCTTTTAAGGTTTCAATAGCTGCAGCGTCAGCAAATCCTTCTGCAATGTAAACTTGACCTTTCATTTCAGGTACTGCACCTGGGTGGTAGGAAGCTACATTTACGTTTTTGCCTAAGTCTTCGAAGATTTTGTTTAAGCTAGGAGTTGGAATGGTACATGCGTGGGTTACAATAGCACCGTCTTTAATTACATCAGCGAATTTTTCGATGATTGCAGGTTGCATACCTCCTTCTGGTAACCAGGTCATGATCCAGTCAGCGTCAGCTACTGCTTCACGGTCATCAGTAGTACATTTCATACCTAAGTCTTCTGGGTGAGTAAAGTGAATAGCACCACCAGCTGGTTTAGGTACAGTTTCAGCTAATTCTCCTACTTTTGCTCTGATTGCAGGCATTACATCTTCAGGAGTTCCTGCTTTGTGTGCTGCGATTACATCTGCATAATCGAAGTCTTCTACTACAGTGAATTCACCGTCAAATACAGGGTCTGCTACAACAACTTCGTCTACACCTGCTAATTCTAAAAGTTCAGCACCCATTTCAATAGTAGAGTGGGTCATAGAAATGTTTTCTTTACCGGTTGCTTCTGCTACTTCACAAGCTCTAGAGAAATTTGTAATTCCACTAGCTGCGTGAGTTCTGTAACAGCCAGCACCTAAAATTGCTACTTTCATTTTTAATATCTCCTTTATATTTTACCACTTTGTCAAAATATTTCAATTTGATAATTGTATCACTAAATCTAATAATGGGATAAACTTTCTCTTTTAGGGAAAATATATGAATCATGGTAAAACATGATATAATCTTTTAAAGTTCATTAACACCATCTTAAAGCACTTAATTAGAAGCCAAAACCTAATAAAATTCTTGACATAATTAAGTGAGTAATACTTAAACGAATTTTTCAATGATTTAGTAATACTAATTAACAAAGTAGTAATAATAATTATATTGTAATACATATTTAAAATTATTTATTACTCCTTGTGCCATATGAAACTAAAAGTAATACTTCGAAAATTTTATTGGAAAAAAAGCTAATAAAAGCTGATAAAATAACAAAATTTTTATATTATAGAAAAATTAAATAAAAAAATAGAATTAGTAATAAAATTATATAAAAAAGTATTATTTTTTTATGGATTTTCCATATTTTGATAATACTTTAAAAAAATTTGAATAAATTACAACACTTATTTGAAAATTACTAAAAGACTCAAAATTGAGGGAAAAAATGTACGAACTTATTAAGGAATCAATTAATAGTGATGAAAGTGCTTTAGAATTGGCAAAAACTGAAAAAGATGTAGGATCTGTTGTAGATGCAATATCCGAATTGAGCTTAGAAGAAACCATGAAACTTGGAACTCGTTTTAAAAAGTTCCCAATAGGATGTGACTTGACTGAAGTGGTTGTTGGAACCTGTGCATCAGACTTGGAAAAGATGGAATTGTTTGGTAACTGCATGCTTGCCAACATGATAGGGGCGCCAATACACATTTGTGCATACGCATTTTCAGACATTGCAGAAAAATATGGGCAAAGAGGTGTTGAGATAATGGAAGAGGTCTATAACATTACAGACGTACCATTGGATCTTGACCACTTTGGAAAGTATGGTGCAATGAGATTGCCAAAACATATTACAGGCTGTGGAGGAGACTGCTACAATAAGGGACCAAGTTTTACAGAGTGTCCAAGAGGAAGAATCCATGAAAGACTGATTGATAAGGAAAAGGCTGAAGAGATGGACAAGGAAAAATGGGTTCAGCTATCATCTTCCGTTGCAATCAATTTAAGCAGCGAGCAATCTCACGAAGGTCATGCAGCACCACTTGAAGAGGCTGAAGACTTGGCAAACCTTGCCAAGAAATATGGAAAAGGACTTGAAGCCATAATGTTCGTTGGTGACGGATACGATGAATTGATTACTGGTTTTAACAAAGCTATTGAAATGGGTGTGGATGTCTTCGTCATTGAAGGAGGACCATTCAACAGATGTGAAAACACCAATGAAAGCTTTGCAAAGGCAATAGCTATGAGCAGAATCTTATGTCCTGGAAAGGTTGTCGCTACAAATGGAGCTTATGAAAGCGAATGTAGAGCAGGACTTAGGTCTGGATTGAATGTGATCATCACCGGTTTTCCTAAAAACCACCATGGATACATGTGCGGTTTTGAACCTGGAACTGCAAGAAGAGGGAAATTTGGTCTTCCAAGAGTAATTGAAATTATGAATGAAGAGATTAAATCAGGCCCTACAAGAGTTCCTGTTCAAAGGGAAGAGCTCTTGGCACTCACTCATGCAGTTAAGCTCGCAGGACCTGAAAACATTTATCCAAAAACAATCGGTTCATTTACAGTTGGTGATGCTCATTGGGCAACAATACAGAACTCCAAAATGTATAAGGAAATGAATCTGCCAAAAAGCTTAGATGAAATAGCTGACAGCGTCAATGGAAATTCAGTTTCATTGCATGGTGGAAGATTCGTTTCATGGCTTGTAGCAAAAGAATTGGACAAGAAAGGAGTGGAAGAAATCATAATTACAGATAGCAATCCATGGATTGAAAAGGTTACTGTCGATAACTTGCAGGAAGAATTGAATGCAACAATCATCAAAGGCCATGCTGATGATAAAAGTGCAGGAGCAATAGCAAAAGAGTCAATTGTAACTACAACAATTCCTCAAATACATAATGCAATTAGGTCCAAGATTCCTCATGCTGTAAATATCATCTGAAAATAAAAAATTAAATGAAAAATATCAAAGGAAGTGTAAAATATTACTATAAAATAAAAAAATATACGAAAAGTAATACTTTTTTAGAAAAAAGTAATAAACTTTTTATATGAAAAAATATAAATTAAAAATTGTGTTTAAAGAGACTATTTTTAAACTATATCGCTCAAATTAAAAATAAAAAAATAATGCTCTTTAAACTATAAGAACAATGTGTCACCTAAAACAAAACATTGTTCTTATCTTATGATCATCAAAACATTAATTTAAAATCAAACAACAAGCCATTACCAATTTTCTTCCTCCTTATCACTTTATTTTAAAAATTTAAGCCACCATCCATGCATTATAATTAACTTATTTTTTTCAATAAATCATATTTTAGGCTCTAATTTTTTTATTGCAAACCCTAAAAAGACAATTATCATAGGGAAAAATACAGAATAAAGAACCAATATCAAATCACCAGGAACCAAATCACCAATCACTACAGATGCTGCAAGAAGCATTGTCAAAAGAATGACTGGAGCTAAAATGGCCAAAAAGGTATAGATCATAACAAATGCATTCAACTTTTCGCTATACTCCTTCAATTTCATCCTAATGTCAAAGTTTACGTCATCTGCAATTATGCTTAATGAACTTGATAAGTTTGCTCCAATCCTTAAACTTGTTAAAATTTCATATATAGTCATTGACAATGCCTTTGAATCAACTCTTTTTTCAAGATTCAAAAATGCATTTTCTGCACTTTCCCCATATTTGATCTCTTCAAGGACTCTCGAAAACTCTAAAGATAAAATGCCATAATCAGAACTTGCAACAGAATCCAATGAATCAAACAAACTCCTGCCAGACCTAAGTTCAGTTGCCAATTGCCTTAAGGCATATGGAAGTTCCTTGGAAAATGAAGCATAATCGTTTTGCTTTTTAATCTTTGGATAATATAATATTGAAATTGCAATCAAAAGAATGGAAATGAAAATAGCTAAACCTAATTCTAAAGATATGAAATAGCTGATTAAAGCAACGATTAGTGCTAGAATAGAGAAGATTATTGTAATAATTCTCAAAATTGAATTATAAAAATTAGATTCATCAATTTGAATATAATTGTTATTTAATAAAACACCAATCAATTTTTCCTTAATATTGCCTAGAAAATTACCATCATTTTGATTGGCCCTATTTTCTACATTCTCATCATTTTCATAACTTGTGCCTTTCAAACTACTGAAAATATTTTGAGATTGATTTGATGAATTCAATCCATTTGAAGAGGAATCCTTTGAATATCTGTTTTCCAGCTCTTCAAAAATGCTATCATTTTTTAAGAGATCATTTAACTTAAAAATCCCTTCATTAGTTAAATTGAACTCATCTTTGGAATTATTTTCTTCATTAAATTCATTATCATTATCCAAATTTCTTCTATTATGAAATTTATCCAAAATGAAAATAATGAAATCAATGACTTTTATGAAAGAACTGATTAAAAGATCGCTTAATTGAATAAAAAATTCATCTAAAATAACAATCACCATCAACCTAAAAAATAAAATTAAAATTAAGCTAAAAATGAAAAGAAAATCAACTATCAAAATATGAAAAATACGCCTAATTAAAATGAAAATTTTTTAAAAACTATCAATCTAATCCAACACCAATCTTATTTAATACATAGTCGGGATTGAGATAATAAGTTTCAAGAATTTTAGATATATCTTTTTGGCAAGATACGTTATTTTTTACCAAATAGTTCAAAACCAACTGTCTTCTTTTCCATTCCTCATTCAATTTAGAGATATGAACTCCCTTTAGATTAGCCATTTCCTCTAAGGTTTTACTAACTATTGTCAGGTTTTTGAATTCATCCATTTCACTATCCCACTGGAACAATTTGCTCAACTGAATTGTTCCCTCTTCCATACCTGTAACTTCAGCAATCTCAGTAATTCTTCTGTATGAAATTCCATCTGACCTATAGATTCTCTTTTCCATGATAATGAAATCTATTGATGAAATCATTATTTTGGGAACATTCATCGGGGCATTTGTAAGTCTTGTAATGGTTTCACGTGAATTGTTTGCATGCAATGTTCCAAATCCTGAATGTCCTGTATTCAATGCAGTGAATAGGGTGATTGCCTCATTTCCCCTAACTTCTCCAACGATAATTCTATCTGGCCTTTGCCTTAGTGAATTTTTAACCAAATCCTCAATTGTTATCTCACCCTGATTTTCAATATTCACTGTTCTCGCTTCCATCCTAATAATATGATTATGGGGAATTTGGAGTTCTAAAGTGTCTTCAATTGTTATGATTCTCTCCTTCGGATTTATAAATATTGAAAGTGCATTCAGCAGTGTTGTCTTTCCTGAACTTGTTCCTCCTGATACGATGATGTTTGCCGGCTTTACTCCAAGTCCATCAACACATAGCCATAAGAATGAAGCCATTTCACTATTCAATGTGTTGTATCTTATCAAGTCAACAATAGTCAAGGGATCCTTCTTGAATTTACGAATGGTTATAGTAGGCCCATTGGCAGACAATGGGGGGATTGTAGCGTTAACTCTTGAACCATTGGAAAGCCTTGCATCCAAAATCGGGGATTGCTGATCTATTCTCCTGTTTGTTTCACGTGCTATTGAATCAATGATATTTGTTATCTTTTCCTCATCTTCAAAGAAGAGATCAGTCTCCATCATCCCATATTTTCTATGATAGACAAAAACTGGCTTATTTACACCTATCACCATTATCTCTTCTAGATTGTCATCATCAATCAAGGAACTTATTTCTCCATATCCAATAAGTTCCTTGAGCATATTCCTTGCCAGATTTTCCTTATAATCGTAATTAAACCTATTCTGCAACCTATTTTCTAAAAAACGGATAATATCCTTGAGAATAAGTTCCTCATTAAATGAGGACATCTTCTCTGAAATAGCCAAATCTATTAGATTTTCCCTCAACTCTTCCAATATGAGCTTTTCCTCATCTGAAAAGTTAAATTTCAAGACATTGTATCTTGGAATCAGATTATCATTTTCATCTTCCTTAGCATTATGGATTGAATTCATTTCCATCAAATCACCAAATCATGTTAAACAGCAAATTATCATTTAATTCACTAAATGTACATCTGCATGTAAATTATTATAGCAGGCAGGATTAGAACTCCCATCAGATGTGATTTGCTTACCCCCAAATAATGTGGAAGCAAACCCATTGCAGTGCTTGTAATCAATGCAAGTGTAAGATATAAGATTGGTCCTTTGTAGATTATTGCAAAAGCGTACAAAATTGCAATCATTAAAATGATAACCCCTATTGAAAGCTTTTTATAATCTATTCCCTGCATAAGATTTGAAAAGCTGTCTCCTAATTTCAAACAGACCATCAAAGATATTGAAACTGCAATTAAAGAAGCAAAGGTGAAAATCATCAGATGGGATAAAGTGAATTCAGAAATCAAATAGGACATATATACAGCAATTCCGCTCCTAGGATTACCAATTAAATAAATAGCTATTAGCGAGAAGAGAGTGTCTGAAGTATTTAATCCACTATTAGCCAGCAAAAAATTCTTTGTATCATCACTGTCATCACTTGTTCCACATGCCCCTTGAGCTATAATGCTTCCTTGAGCAGGACCAAATCCTGGTAAAAATCCTAAAATAGCTCCGGCAGTTCCTCCTGCAAATATGCTTTTAATTGCATCCAAATCAATATCCAAATCATAAAATCTGTTTTGATGAGGAATTGAAGAGCTATCATTTAAACTAAATAAAATCGTACTGATCCCAAACAAACCACTGAAGGTGCACATTAAAGAGATTCCTGAAGATATCGGGGTTTGAAGCATTATCCAACCTAATATGCCTGATAAAACGAAAAGGAGGAGGGACCATAGAAAAGCAATATTTCCTGAACTTAATTTATGAATCATATATACCGATACTACAGTCAAGATAATCCAGGTATATGGCTTGGATATTCCTTGTAGAAAGGGGAGTGCCACTGCAAAGAAAGGCATCATGATAATCACTACAAGAATAGCTCCAAACCCACCAACAGAAACTATGCGAATAGCTTCCTTTGATCTTCCTTCTAAAACCATCCTATGACCTGGAAGAATGGATGTAGCAGTTCCTTCCTCTGGAACTCCAAGAAGCATTGATGGAACAAATTCGATTAGGGCATGGGCTATTGACATTGCAACAAAGATTACACATAAGAACTCTGCAGATATATAATTCAATAAAAATGTTGAGGATGCAAACATTATGGCACCTGCAGTGTTGACATGTATTCCTGGAACCATCCCTGTACAGGTTCCTATTCCAATGCCAATAAAACATGCCAAAACCAAATCGAACATATCATTTACACCAAATTTATTTTGCTTATTCAAGCAGTTTCAATACAATAACTAATTTATATGAACTTATATTTAAAATAAGCAGTTAAAAATGACTTAAATATAAAAATAAGATTGTTAAACTAATATTACAATGAAAAATTGATTTTAAATCAAAAAATAAAATTATAATGAAACTTATAATAAATTAGTGAAAAAAGCATTGAAAAAATTGTTTTAAAATTAGTGCAATGAAATAAAATAAGATGAAATGAAATAATATAAAAAAAGTAAAAGAACTAGTTAAGAGAATTCACTCCCAACTAGTGATAAAAGTTTTGGTCCAGGTTTTGCAGCCCGAAGGACTGGAAAAGCTGGGTTAATCATCTAAGATAACAGCTGGTTTAATTAAGTCACGTGGTTTGTCTCTCATTAAAATCATAGCTTCTTCGATGTCATCAAATTTGTTGAATTTGTGGGTGATTAATTTGGATGAGTCGAAACGGCCATATTCAATAAGGTTAGCTAATTTTTCCATTCTTGCACGTCCACCAGGACATACTCCACCACGGATAGTCTTGTCAGCAAGTCCTTGACCCCATGAAAGACCATCGATAGGAATGGTTTCAATACCGTCATAGTGTAATACGTTACCGATAATACCACCGACTTTAAGTACAGATAAAGCTTCAGAGAGGGTGTCTTTACCTCCTCCACCGATTACAACTTTGTCTACTCCTTTTCCATCGGTTAAGTCCATGATTTGATCTACTGTGTTACCGTTGTGGTAATCTACAATATCATGTGCACCATATTCTTTAGCTACTTTAATAGCTGCTGGACGGCTTCCTACAGCAATAAGGTGGGAAGCACCTTTAACTTGTGCACCAGCTAATGCCATAAGACCTACAGGACCAATACCGAAACAAGCTACTGTATCACCAGGTTGGATATCTGCAAGTTCTGCAGCATAGAAACCGGTTGTCATCATGTCTGAAATCATTACAGCTTGTTCTAAGCTTACATGTTCAGGCAAGTGTGCTAAGTTAGCGTCAGCTTGGTTTACATGGAATTGTTCTGCAAATACACCGTGCTTGAAGGTTACAAAACTCATACCTGTTCCCATACCGTAACAGTGTTGGGAGAATCCTTGTTCTGCTGGTACAGTTAACCAGTCAGGGGTAATAGCAGGTACAATTACACGGTCTCCAGGTTTGAAGTCTTTTACTTTGTCCCCTACTTTTACAACTTCAGCAGTAGCTTCGTGTCCTACTACACGGTTTGGTGCGTCACTCATGTATGCATGACCCCATACGATGTGTACGTCTGAAGTACATGGTGCCATAGCTAATGGTTTACAGATTGCGTCGTAAGGTCCACATTCATCGAGTTCAATGTCAACCCAGCCGAGTACGTCTTGTTCGATTCTTGCCAATCCTCTCATTTTTATATCTCCTAAATAATTATTAAGATTTGATCATTTCTGGAATAAGCTGGAAAAAATCATCTCTAATAATTAGTTTGGTTAATTAATTATTTAAATCTTTATAAAATATTTTGAATGATTTTTAATAAAATTATAATAAACCTGGTTAAATACTTAATAAAAAGTAATACTACTGAATAATTTTTAAAATTTATAAAAAATACTATACAATATTCAATTAAAATAATAAAAATATAACAATAAAGTAAAATAAAAAATTAGATTAGACAAACTAACAAATTTTGAAAATTTGAAAAAAAGTAATTTAAATAAAAATAGTGAGTTAAAATAATAATTAAAAATTAAAAAAGAAAATTTATCACAAAAAGTGATAATATTTTGGTCCAGGTTTTGCGTTGCCAAAGGCAACGGAAAAGCTGGGCTACATTAATATTCTAGAATCAGTAATTTCTGCACGAGCTACATCAGCTAAAGCAATGATAGCATCTTCAGTAGGCCCAGTTCCACCTTCACCGTCTTCTACGATGAATACAACATTTAAAGCCACTAAACCGAATGCAATAGGTTCTTCAGTAATTTCGTGTAATTCTGCATCTGCAGGCATTGCATCAGTGATTGCTGCTTTTAATGCTTCTAAATCTACTTCTGGGCTTTCAGGCATTACTTTTAAAGTGTTAACAACTTCT
>NZ_JAFRJO010000103.1 GCF_017432245.1 Methanobrevibacter sp. | reverse complement strand
TAAAAAAATATTATGTGATATTATGATAGGACTAACAATTGCAGGATTCGATCCTTCAGGAGGAGCAGGAATAAGCACTGACATAAAAACAATGGCAGCACATGGTGTTCATGCATGTGCAGCAGTCACTGCACTCACTGCACAAAACCCTAAAAAAGTGTTTTCTGTTGAACCTGTTAGCACTACATATATCTCTGAGCAGATAGATTCTATTTTTGATGAGTATGCTATCAAATACTCAAAGACAGGCCTATTATACTCAAAGGAAATCATTCAACTTGTAAGTAAAAAGGTCGGCGAATACAATTTAAGCATAGTTGTTGATCCAGTGATGGTAGCTAGTGCAGGAGATGCACTTGCGAAGATGGAAATAGCTGATGCTTTAAAAAAATATCTTCTTGAAAAAACACTTCTTGTAACTCCTAATGTGTCTGAAGCAGAAAAACTATCAGGAATGAAAATTGAAACTGTGGAAGATGCAAAGGAAGCAGCATATAAGATTGGAGAATTTTGTAATGTGATGATTACTGGTGGACATCTTAATGGTACAAACATTATTTACAATAAGGAAAAAGATGAATTAAGCACTTTACATCAGGACCTAATAAAATCTGAAAACTTACATGGAACAGGATGCAGTTTATCTGCTGCAATTTGTGCAAATCTTGTTTTATTAAACGATAATGATAAAAACAGCAAAGATGAAGATAATTTAAAAATAGCTATAGAAAAATCCACAAAATTCATTTATGAAGCTGTTAAAAACGGTAGATACGGTACTTTAAATCCTAATTTTAATTCAAAATTATTATAAAATAAAAATAGCACTCTCTTTTTAAAAAATAAAAATAAAAAATAGCTAACTCTTTTTAAAGAATTAAAGAAAAATAAAAAAAGAATTATCACTATAAAAGTGATAAATTTTTGTAACAAATTTAAAACTTGTTATTTTTAGGGTTCCCAAACTCCTAAGAGCTTTTCGACTTCATCTTGGAAATCCAGGAACTCTCTTGATTCTCTTTGACGAGGTCTTTCAAGAGGAACCTCTACTACGTCTTTTATTCTACCTGGCCTTTTATCCATAATCACAATCTTGTCTGCCAAATAGACCGCCTCATCAACATCGTGAGTGACGAAAAGAATAGTAGTCTCAAATCTTTTCCAAACTCCAATCAACTGTTCCTGCAAGGTATGCCTATTCAACATGTCAACTGCTGAAAACGGTTCATCCATAAGCAAGACAGGAGTGTGGTTCAATAAGGAACGGATAATAGCTACCCTTTGCTTCATACCACCTGAAAGCTCATGAGGATAACTGTATTTAAAGTCAGCCAATCCCACTCTTTCAAGATATCTTTCAGCAGCAGCAAGATTCTCTTCCTTACTGTTTTCACCAGATAAGTTTAATCCAAACATTACATTATCTAAAACATTTAACCAAGGGAATAAAGAATATTGCTGGAAAATGAACCCTCTTTCCTTAGAAGGACCTTCTACAAGTTCCCCTCTATCGTAAATCTCACCTTCATCAGGTTCTTCCAAACCTGCAACCATTCTTAAAAGGGTTGTTTTTCCACAACCGGAAGGCCCTAAAAGACAGATAAGCTCTCCATCATCAACATGCAAATTGACATCCTTTAAAGCCATGAAATCTTTATCTTTAGTAATAAATGATTTAGAAACATTTTTTATATCAATTGCCAATATAAACACCTTTTAATAATAACTGAAACTGGTAATTTCTCTTATTTCTCTAATAATTACCAGAATATTCTATCTTGTGCCTTTCTAAATCCATAATCAAATAAAATACCGATTATACCAATAATAATCATACCAACTACAACAGTTCCTGGCTGGAACAATTGACTTGCAGTCAAGATCATATAACCTAATCCTCTGCTTGAAGCAATCATCTCAGCGGATACGGTACACATCAATGCTATACTTACACCTACCTTAAGCCCTGATACAATGTAAGGCAATGCGGAAGGAAGCACGATTTTAGTCAAGATATTCCAATTGTTAGCACCTAAGGTTTGAGCAGCTTCAATCAATACCTTATCGGTTCTCTTTACACCGTCAATGGTGTATACAAGCACTGAGAATACACAACCAATAAAGATAACGAATACTGCAGATGATAATCCTATACCAAACCATAAAATGGAAAATGGAATCCATGAGATAGGTGGAATAGGCCTTAAGATACTAATGATCAAGGAACTTAATCTATCTAAAGTTTCATACCATCCAAGAATTATTCCTAAAGGAATTGCAACTGCTGATGCAAGGATAATACCTGAAAATACTTTTACAAGAGTGCTTGAGGTATGCATTAACAATTTTCCATTGCTTATTAAAGTCCAAGCCGCAGTGAATACATTTAAAGGACTTGGTAAAATATAGTATGGAATCAAATGCAAACCATCAGTAAGCAAATACCAAATAATAAGAAGTATTGCCGGTACGATAAATGGTAATAATTCTTTCTTAATATCCATTAAATCACTATCTTAAATTGTTTTAATATAATTTATTAACTAACAATCATCATCAGAAATCAGGAAAAAAATCAATGATAATTAATTAATGAATTATATCATTCATATATTAATAATTAACTTTCTTTAATATATATAATTTAGCATTTAAAAAAAGTCAAGTATAAATGAAAATAAAAAAATTGAAAATAAATAAGAAAATTAAAAAAAAATAGAAAATAAGAATTGCTCAAATAGAGCAAGTCTTATAAATTATAAATCTGCGAAGATTTGGTCTTGAGTTAAAGGTTTTTGTAAAAGACCTAATTTTACTTCAAGATCCATGAATGCCATTACATTTTGTTTGTAACTGCTGTCTAAACCAGAAATGAAAGTAGTGTCTTTGATTACACTTGCTTGCAAGTCTTTATCAGGAACAATGTCTTCAGGTAAGCATTGAGCTGCTTCTGCAGGGTTTTCATTAGTGAATGCAGTTGCATTTTCATGAGCAGCTAAGACTTTTTTCAATTCTTCAGGATGATTGTTTATGAAGTCTTCTCTTGCTACAACACAACAACATGGGTGACCAGGAATGATTTCTCCACTGGTTTCAACTAATTTACCGTCACCGTTTTTAACAGCAATGGAAGCATATGGTTCCCAAATGATCATAGCGTCAACTTGACCAGCTTTTAAAGCGTCAGTCATTTGAGCAGCTTTCATGGTAGTGAATTCAACATCACTGGTTTTAACGCCAGCTTGAGTTAAAGCAGAGGTTAAAAGCATGTTTTGAATGGTTGCTTCACCAGGAGTTGCAACGGTATTGCCTTTTAAGTCAGCAACAGTGTTGATTCCACTGTTCTTATTAGCTACAAT
>NZ_JAFRJO010000102.1 GCF_017432245.1 Methanobrevibacter sp. | reverse complement strand
TTCATGCTTTGGTACGAGCATATGGTCTTGAATATCAATTTTCAAATTTTTTCCTCCAAATAGAAAATTTAAAAAAAATAGATTTAGCCATAAAATATTTTAAAACTTGAAATAAACACATATACCCCAATAATACATAAATGAATCCACAATTCTAGTAGAATAAATTCTAAGTCAAATACAATATAAATTTAAATATGATTTAAATAAGACATTGAAAATTAAAAAATCTTGAAAAATGTTAATTTAAAAATTTAAATTTAGTAAAGTTAGTAAATAAAAAAAATCAGAGCGGGCCCGACGGGAATTGAACCCGCGGCCGCTTGGTTAAAAGCCAAGCGCTCTGCCAGACTGAGCTACGGGCCCTGATTAAACAAATGAAATTCTTGTGTGGCTATCTTACTTAACATATAGTTAAGCGCCCTGGCCGGGATTTGAACCCGAGTCGCGGGCTCGACAGGCCCACATGATAGCCCCTACACCACCAGGGCAAACTATGTGAGTATAAGTAATACTCATAAAATAGTATATTTATTATTATATATAAATGTTTCTACATATCATATTGGGATAATTGAAATTCAAAAAAATCAAATTTCAAAATAAAACATATGATTAAAAGAGTCAATAATAATAAAAATCCCGACTGCCGGACTTGAACCAGCAACATTTGGATCTACAGTCCAACGCTCTGCCAAATTGAGCTAAGTCGGGATAGATACAAAGTGGGACCACCCGGATTTGAACCGGAGTCTCAGGCTCCCAAAGCCCAAAGGATCGACCAAGCTACCCTATGGTCCCATACAAAATTATTGTGCAACATAATTATTTTATATTACAATAATATATAAATGTTTTGGTAAATCAATTAAATAGTGTAAAAAAGCCCCGGACGGGAATTGAACCCGCGACCACGAGATTACAAGTCTCGCGCTCTACCAGACTGAGCCACCGAGGCATAGAAATAATAAATTAAAAATGAAGTTTAAAAAAAAATAAACTAGAATATTTTAAAATATTCAACAATAGTAATTAGTAAAATATCATTTAAATAGTTTACTATTGAATGTATTACAAAAATAAAAAATGAAATAGAATGAATAAAGAATATGAAAAAAAGATTAAGAGAAATAAATCTCTCTTAATTTTTGAGAAGACTCTTTAGGATCTTCTGCACTCATGATTGCACTTACAACTGAAAATCCTGCAATACCACTGCCCTTTAATGTATTGGCATTTTCTATGGTGATTCCACCAATTGCCACTACAGGAATATCAATTGAATCTACAATTTCCTTTAATTCCTCTTTTGATACTGAATCTGCATCATCCTTAGTGGCTGTAGGAAACACAGCCCCTGAACCAATATAATCTGCACTATCAGTTTCAGCTTTTTTAGCCTCTTCAACAGTTGAAGCAGAGACACCTAATATCTTTTCCTTGCCAATGATCTCACGTGCAACAACTGCAGGCATATCATCTTGGCCAATATGAACACCTTCACTATCAACTGCAAGGGCTATGTCAATCCTATCATTAATCAATAAGGGAACATCATATTTGCTGGTGATTTCCTTAACCTTTAAAGCCAACTCATAGAACTCCTTAGTTGAAGCAGTCTTTTCACGAAGCTGAACAATGGTAGTTCCACCTTTTATGGCTTCTTCAATAATATTTAAAAATTCCTCATCAGTTTTATTCCTACGGTCAGTAACCAAATAAACTGAATAGTCAATATCCTCTTTTTTCATTTAACCAACTACCTGCTATAATTAGATGTTGATTTCAAATAAATTAGCTCTTGCCACTAATTCCTCAGCAGTCAATTTATATAGATTGTCAATTAATAATGTTCTGAAACTACCAGTTCCCAAATCATTTTTCCTGACATAATCTGCAGCATTTTCACCTGCAACTGCCATTAATGCACATGCAGTAATTCCACCAATCAATGGATCATTAGCCCCTACAAATGAACCCATAATTGTAGTTAACATACAGCCACTACCAGTGATAAGTGGCATCATCGCATCACCATTCTCAAGACCAAAGGTCACCTCACCATCTGAAATAATATCAATAGGGCCACTTGCAATAACAACAGTATTCAATTCTTTAGCCAAAGCTTTTACAATTGCCCCATTAATAGCTAAATTATCCTTAGAAATAACATCATTTGCTGCTACATCCACTCCTTTGGCTACAGAATCATTACTTTCATCAAGATTAATCAATTTGGTAATAGCTTTAATTTCAGACATATTACCTCTAATTAATGCAAGAGGATAATTTTCAAGAATTTCTTTTGTCATATCATTTCTTAGGGCACTTACACCTGCACCTACTGGATCAAATATTATAGGTTTATTGATTTCCTTAGCTTGGTTTGCACTGTTTCTCATCAATTCATTTTGAGCCTTGCTTAATGTGCCGATATTGATTACAAGTGCACTTGCAATATTCACTATATCTCCACCTTCTTCAGCACCATTGGACATGATTGGTGATGCTCCAATAGCTAATGCTGCATTTGCACAATCAGTAACTGTTACAAAATTGGTTATGCAAAAAGTCAAAGGAGAAATTTCCTTTACATTTTTTAAAGCGTTTTGAAATCCGTTTAATGCGTTTTTTACATTTTCACTGTCAGCAATTATAATTTCATCTGTCATTTTATAACCTTTAAAATCTTAAATTTTTTCAACACTCTTATCTTTTATCTTTATTTTTATATAAAGTTTTGGATAATTTATCATGATTATTCATTATAAATTAATATGAAATTATTGAAAAGTATTTAAAATAACTCGAAAATATGATAAAAACCATTAAAAATTTTTATGAAAAGCAAATAATTACATGAAAAATAAGAATAAAATTAAAAAAAATAAAAAAAGAAATAGAAAAAATAGAAAAAATAGAAAGAGAAAGAGAACGAACAAGAAAAAGAAAATATAGAAAAAATAGAAAGAGAAAGAGAACGAACAAGAAAAAGAAAAAATAGAAAAAATAGAAAGAGAAAGAGAACGAACAAGAAAAAGAAAAAATAGAAAAGAAATGAAAAAAATAGAAAAAAAGAAAAAATAGAAAAAGAGAAATAATTTTAGAATTATTTTTCATCAAATAATTTCTTAGACTCTTCAAGGGCTACAACAGCAGGTAATGGATTACCAGCTAACATATCAATAGAAGCTCCACCACCACTACTGATATGGTCCATCTTATCACCATAACCTAAATTAACGGTAGCTGCTGCAATATGTCCTCCACCAATAACTGAAAATCCTTTTGAGGATGCGATTGCATTGATAATGTCTTCAGTACCGATTGCAAATTTAGGATCTTCGAAAACACCTGCAGGCCCATTTGCAAAGATGGTTTTTGCTTCTCTTAAAATCTTGGAATACTTAATTAAAGATTCTCTGCCAATATCAAAAATAGAAGCATCAGGAATGTTTTCAATAGTCACATCTGCCCTATCCCCTTGAACACTGACTGCAACATCAGTAGGATAAACGATTTTGTCACCAAATCTTTCAATAAGGTCCCTGCATTTATCCACCATATCAAGGTATCCTCTTGATTCAATGAAATTCTTGTTGGTAGATTTGATATCATATCCTGCAGCCCAAATAAATATATTAGCAACAAGTCCAGAAACAAGGACATAATCTGCTGTGCCGTTTGCCAAAACATTTTCGGTTACAGTGATTGAATCATCTGCCTTCATTCCACCTAAAGCAAAAACACATGGGTGTTGAACATTCTCTAAAGCATTACCTATGACTGTCAATTCTTTTTCCATAACTCGTCCTGCAGCTGATGGAACAGTTCTTGTAAATCCAACCAAAGAGGTTTGAGATCTGTGTGCTGCAGCAAATGCATCATTTACAAAATAATCAACTAAAGGAGTTAATGTTTTTACAAGCACAGAAGTAGCTTCTTCCTCTGCGGAACGTTTCAATTGCTCTTCTGAAAAGAATCTAACATTTTCTAAAAGCAAGATTTGCCCAGGTTCTAAAGCTATAATTGATTCTCTTGCCTTAGATGAGAAGATTGAATCAACATATTTCACTTCCAGACCGACTGCCCTAGATAAAACGACCGCATGTTGCTCTAATGTGGTAAAATCATCTTTACCTGGACGACTTTGGTGAGCAAGAATAACAGTTTTAGCACCTTTCATAGACAATTCCTTAATGGTTTCTGCATGCAATTTCATACGGGTATCATCTAAAATGATTCCAGAATTAGGGTCTACAGGGGAATTAATATCAATCCTAACTAAAACTGTTTTGCCATTTACATCAAAATCATCAATAGTATTAAAGTTAGCCATAATTTCACTC
>NZ_JAFRJO010000101.1 GCF_017432245.1 Methanobrevibacter sp. | reverse complement strand
TCTGGTGAAATCAAGGTGGATGAAAATGAAATCACCAAAGCTAAATGGTTTAAAAAAGAGGAAATAGAGCAACCGCCTTCAAATATTTCCATATTTTCCAGATTACTTAAGAATTTCAAGGAAAATTACTGAAGAACCATTTTAATTCATTTTTTTGATTTCATGTAATTTCATGAAATCTAAAATTTACTTATTTTAAATTAAAATCTTAAAAAAAGAAAACTAAAAAAGATGTTTTAAAATTTTAGAGGTTGAGAGAATAACATCTTTTTTAGTTATGAGGCGTTTAATTTATTTAAACAATTTAATTAAATTAATTTAATTTAAAGAGGAACATCTTTTTTTGTAAAGTAAATATATGAAATAGCCAATCCGATTACGAAAGTAGCTAAAATCATACTATACGGAATAATCAAACTAACACCATAGTCTGCTATCTCACCAGAGGAAAGCAAATAAGGGCATGCCCAAGGGACATATGGAGCCCAGCTTTGACCATTAACCAATAAGCTCACTAAAGTTAAGCTTGCACCTCCAACCATTGCAGGAACCATATTTGTAATGAATAATGAAATGAATACAAATGGGGAAAAAGTCAGGAACAATAGGATATTTGCAAACAGTAATTCAGCAAAGCTATTTATGAATAGCTGCAATGTAAATCCGGTAAGTCCTGCTGCAAAACCAAATGCAAGAGTGGATAGGCTTGTAACTACGGTTAATATCAAGATCCAAATTAGGAACATGACATATTTGGAAATCAAGAATTTCCCTCTGGATATTGGAACAGTCAACATAGTTTTTAATGTATGTTCATTGTATTCCCTTCCAAAAAGGTAGGAAATTATTATTGAGAATAAAAGAATCGCAAACAATGCAGACATATACATATTAACTGTGGAAAACAATGCATCAAAGCTTTGTGTTTCATCAAAAGCAAATGTTGCTATAAACATTAAAATTGATGGCAATGCCGCCATAAGTATGCTCAATAAGAATATCTTTGATCTTTTTAACTTTAGAAATTCCATTTTAATAAAAGTAATCATCTAATCACCTATAAAAAATATAACAATATAAATTTCTTAAGTATTGGAAATTATTCTTGTAAAGAATTCTTCCAGGTTCTCTTCACACAAATTCACTTTTCTGACTTTGATTCCAGAACTTACAAACAAGCTATTAAACTCATCCCTTAAATCCAAATTGGAAAGCAAATGAATGGTACCGCCAATAAGCATTCCATCACTGTTTTGATTAGAATCCAAATCATCAATGTATTCGCCTAAATTCCTTCTAAAGCAGTAATCTACATTTTCCTTTAATCCTGTTTTATTCAAGAGTTCAACTGCCAAATCAATGTCTGAAACTTCAAATTCAACGAATTTGTTTAATCTATTGTGAAGCTCCTCTCGACTTATCTCATCTATTAACACGCCATTGTCCATGAATCCTATTACATCAGCAATGTTTTCTATTTCACTGAGGATATGGCTTGAAATCAAGATAGTTACACCATATTCACAAGACAGCTTTTTAAGCAAGTCTCTGATTTCCTTAATTCCAAATGGATCAAGACCATTTATAGGTTCATCAAGAATCAACAATTCAGGATTATGCATAATTGCAGCAGCTATGCCCAAACGCTGTTTCATTCCTAATGAAAAATCCTTGAATTGCTTGGATTTTTCATGGTCCAAATTAACCATCTCCAAAACCATCTTAACATTTAGAGGACTATAGTTTCCTCGAAGCCGAGAAATGATCTCTAAATTTTCATAAGCAGTCAGATTCTCATAGAATCCTGGAGTCTCTATAATTGAACCTATGTTAGAATAAACTTCCTTTGTATGACTTTTAGGGTCTTTTCCAAAGAGAAGAATCTCCCCTCCACTTGGATAAACAAGGTTTAGAAGCATACACATTGTAGTGGTTTTTCCAGCCCCATTTTTACCTAAAAGACCATAGATCTTTCCCTTTTCCACATGCATATCTATGGAATTCACAACTAAATTTTCTGAATACCTTTTGGATAAGTTAGTTGTTTCAATAACATAATCAGTCACTATATCACCTTTGAAAATAAAATAATAATAAAATAATGCTAGAATAACAATTAAAAAAATTTTTCAACATTTCTAAAATTGAAATAATAATTTTTTCTAAATTTATTTGAATATTATGTGCACAAAATAATCAAAGGAGGAAATTAGAAAATATGTAATTAATTTTTTACTTTTGTTAAAAATTATTTACTTTTGTAAAAAATACATTACATATGTAATAATTATTTTACATCATATATAAATGTTTTGGAAAAAGCAGTGCAATATGAAAAAATCTTTAAAAAAATTAAAAAAATAAACAGCACGAAAATTACAATAATAAGAAATAATTAATAATATAAAATAAATATATTATAATGTTATAATTGTTAGATATTACTTTAAGTTTTTTAAAAACTTTAAAATTTAGATTATAAAATATTAAAAAGGAATCAAAATGTCATTTCAAGAGAATAAAATGTTAATTATGCCTGCTGTAGACATTAAGAATGGAAAATGTGTGCAGTTAGTGCAAGGAGAACCTGGAACAGAGCAGGTAATCATTGAAAACCCTGAAAAAGTAGCTAAAAAATGGGAAGACATGGGTGCAGAAGTGGTCCATGTAATAGACCTCGATGGTGCACTTGAAAGCACTACAAACATTGAAACCATCAGGAAGGTACTTGATGAAGTCAGCGTTCCAATCCAACTAGGCGGAGGAATAAGAAGCATTGAATATGCAGAGGAATTGCTTAATCTTGATATTGATAGATTGATCATTGGAACCATGGGAATCAAGAATCCAGAAACAATAACCAAACTCTCTGATGAATATGGCAGTGAAAGGGTAATGATTTCCCTTGACAGCAAGGACAATAAGGTTGTCATAAAAGGTTGGCAGGAAAAGATAGACAAGTCTGCAACTGAAATAAGCAAGGAATTCCAAGATCTTGGAGCAGGAAGCATATTGTTTACAAATGTCGATGTAGAAGGCCTTCTTGGAGGGTTCTATGTAGACCCAGTTATTGACCTTGTAAACTCTGTAGACATTCCAGTTGTATACTCTGGAGGAGTGACAAGCTTAGATGACTTAAAGCAACTCCAAACAACTGGTGCAAAGGGAGTTGTAATCGGTTCAGCATTATATAAAGACAAAATAAATCTTGTGGATGCTTTAAAATTCCAAGAGATTAAATAAAAAATTAAAAAATAAAATAATATAATTTAAAAAATAAAATATTCTGACAGCTCTTATAGTAATTCACAG
>NZ_JAFRJO010000100.1 GCF_017432245.1 Methanobrevibacter sp. | reverse complement strand
AAAATTTTATATTTATTGATTTATTTATGTGATAGAAATGGAAAGAGTAAACATTTTGGTAGAGGCGCTACCTTACATTAAACAGTTTTACAATAAAAAGGTCATGATCAAGTACGGAGGCCATGCTATGGTGGATGATGAAGCTATGGCTTCTACTGCAGGAGACACTGTGCTTTTAAAATACGTGGGAATGCAACCTATAGTAGTTCATGGTGGAGGTCCTGAAATTACCAGATCCATGAAGAAATTAGGAAAAGAACCTAAATTCATCAAGGGATTGAGGGTAACTGATGAGGAAACCATGAGCATTGTCAAGATGGTTCTTGTTGGAAATATCAATACTGACATTGTCTCTCAAATCTGCTTGCATGATGGAAAAGGTGCAGGATTGTCAGGTAAGGACAATAAGCTTATTGAAGCATGCAAGAAAATCCACAAAATTAAGGATGAGGAAACCGGTGAAATCGAAGAGATTGATTTAGGTTTGGTAGGAGAAATCAAGAAAATCAATCCAGAGATACTTGAAATGTATACTGAAAACGATTTCATTCCAGTTATTTCCCCTATCGGAATAGCTGCTGACGGCACTACATTGAACCTTAATGCCGACACTGTAGCTGGTGCAATAGCTGGTGAAATGGATGCAGAAAAACTCATCATTTTAACTGATGTTCCAGGTGTCTTAAGAGACCCAAATGACCCTTCTACTTTAATCCAAAGAATCCATATCGATGAGATTCCAGCTCTTATTGAAGAGGGGATCATTTCCGGCGGTATGATTCCTAAGATTGAAACATGTGTTGAAGCTTTAAACAATGGAGTCAAGTCAGCACACATATTGGATGGAAGAATCAAACATACCTTGCTTCTTGAAATCTTTACAAAAGAAGGTATTGGAACTATGATTTATAAGTAAATTCTATTTATTTACTTATTCTTACTTTTTTTTAAAAATTTCTTTTTTTTTTTAAATGATAAATTTTTGACTTTTTAAATTTTTAATGTATTTTATTAGATGAACATTTTTCATTTATCTTCTTTCAATTTTTTGATTCCTTTCAAGTTTATACTAATTATTTTCATATAATACATCTTCTTTCAATTTTTTGATTCCTTTTATATTATACTAATTATTTTTATATAATAAAAAATATACTATAAATATAATAAACTTTTGGAGAAGAAAAATGCATAAGACTTATTATAAACTTCTTGCTTGTTTGATGGTTTTCTTTTGTATTATCATCATTCCAACATCATTTGCAGCAGATTTTGATGAGGATTCCATTGATGATACCTCAATTTCTGATGATTCCTTTGGTCTTGCAGAGTCTATGCTTGTGTCTGTTGATGATGATGACAATTCCTTGGATTCACTAAATTTTGAAGATGAAGTGTTGGAGAACAGTGAATCTGGAAATGATATCCTTATAGGGGATTATTATTTTGATAGTGAGGTAAGCCATGATGGTGATGGGACTCAAGGAAATCCATATAAATATTTGAAAAAGTCAAGAATAAAAAACAATTCTGTGATAAGTTTGGCAAAAGGAGTTTATGAATTGGAATTGCCTGCGGATTATACAAATATTACAATTATGGGACAATCATCAAGCGGTGTAACCATTAACTGTAAATCTGGTGTTCTTACTTTGAATGGGGATATTACTTTTAGAAATATTAAATTAGTTGGACAAAAGGCTTCCCAATCCATTATTAAAGTTAATTCTGGTGTTCTTACCGCTACTGGATATGTTTATTTTAAAGAGATTTCCTTAATTGGGCAAGACCCCTCTCAATCAATCTTGAAAAGCAATAATAGGACAATCTATGCTTATGATAATTTTATTCTTCAAAATATTTCATTACTCAGCACCCCAATTGAGAATAAAGGTAATTTAAAGGCCTCTAATGTGATTTTTTGCAATAATAATCGAGCTTACGGTGGTGCAATTTATTCTTTATCTAAAGATGTTAACGTTTATTTAAATAATTGCAGTTTTTATAATAATTCCGCACAATATGGTGGGGCCATTTTTTTAAGAGGGCCTAATGCAGAAATCATTGATTGTGAATTTATTAATAACTCTGCAACTCTTCTTTATGGTGGAGCAATTACTTCTGAGTCAGATTTAACTGTTGAAACCAATTTAACCATAAAAAATACAAAGTTTATCAATGATAAGTCCAGTGGTGATGCAGGTGGAGCATTATATCTTAATTCAATAAATTTCAATGGATTTAACTTGACTGTCTCTGACTGTTCATCCACTTTTGGAGGAGCATTTACATTCTTAAATACAAATGCAAAAATAAGCAAGTTATATGGATTCAATAACACTGCAAGCTATGATGGAGGAGTTATCTATCAAATGTATGGAAATCTGACTGTTTCCAATTCCTCTTTCTTATCAAATAATGCTAGAAATGGAGCAGGAATTTTTGTTGTAAGCACCAAATCCCTTTCAATACTCAATAATAACTTCATTAATAACTCAGCTATTGTATATGGTGGGGCAATATCCTATTTCTTCATCAATAAAAGTGTTATAGACAATTTCTATGAAAACAATACTGCATCAAAACAAGTTTATGATAATCTATATAATTCTTCAGATTTAGATTTAATCATTCAAGACAATAACTATACAATGTATGCTTATAATCTCACAGGTGGGAATCTTCCAAGTTATTATAGCTCTGCAGATAATGGCTACGTCACTCCTATAAAAAGTCAAGGTGGAGGAGGTAATTGTTGGGCTTTTGCTACAATTGCCACTTTGGAATCCTGTATCCTAAAAGCCACTGGTGCATCTCCAGATAGCATTGATTTATCTGAAGAAAATATGAAAAACATTGCTGAGCTTTACTCCATTTATGGATGGGATGAAAAAACCAATGAAGGAGGATATCCTGATATGGGTTTAGGATACCTTTTGAGTTGGTTAGGTCCAGTAAATGATACTGATGATATATATAATGAGCAAAGTGTTTTATCCCCTGTCTTATCAAGTCTAATGCATGTTCAAAATGTACTGTTTTTAAAAAGAGACACTTATACTGATAATGATATGATTAAACGTGCTATAATGGACTATGGGGCAGTTTTCACACCTGTTTGTACAAGATCAGGCTTTATAAAAAATAGTAGTATAGGCCATTATGTATATAATAATCTTACAGGCCGTAACCATGCAGTTTCAATAGTTGGATGGGATGATAATATTCAAATACCTGGAGCTCCTGGAAAAGGGGCTTGGATAGCCAAAAACAGTTGGGGTACAAGCAGTGGCGATGAGGGTTACTTCTACCTTTCATATTATGATAAATCTTCCATTGAATTAGGAAAATGGGGAGATGCATTCACATTCATTCTAAATGATACAATTAAATTTGATAAAAACTATCAGTATGATATCGCTAAAACAGATTTCTTCTACAATAAGACAAATACTGTATGGTATAAGAATATTTTCAATGCAACTGACAATGAGTATTTGACTGCAGTTTCAACTTACTTTGAAAAGGAAAGTAATTATACCTTGTCAATTTATGTAAACAATACATTGAAACTGGTTCAATCTGCATTCATAAATCCAGGTTATTGGACTATTGACTTAAGAGAACCTATCCATCTTAATGCTGGAGACATATTTGAGGTTGTCTTTAATATAAAGGTTAAAGGGGATGTGGGAGTTCCTATTTCTGAATCAGTAAGCCTAAACCATCAATTTTATAGGAAAAATGTTTCATTTATCAGTTATAATGGCAAAACTTGGGTTGACTTGTATGATTTTGTATGGAATGGTTATCCGGATCACAACTACAAGTCACAAGTGGCTTGCATAAAGGCATTTACAATATTAGATAAAGTGAATGCTACAATTAATTGGAGTTTGAATTACCTTACTGTTGATGGAAATAGCTTCAATCCTGTGAATTTTACAGTAAATGTTACAAATCAATATGAAAGGCCTGTAAATTGCGGTAAAGTTAAATTTATTTTCACTAATGAGGATTTGACTGAAGATATTGTATATGCAGATGTTTACAATGGTGTTGCAAAACTTAGTTACATATTCAAAAGAGGATTAAACAACATAACTGCGAAATTCGAATCATGCGCTTATAATTCTCTTAACTCACTAAATTCATCTGTGAATATCACAAAATATGATCTTGCAATGCAAACAAACATTTCATATTATTTCGATAGTGCATTCGTTAATGTAATCCTTAATGACACAGTGAATGAGACAGTTTTATTCATATTTGGCTATAAGAACTTTACAGCAAAAGCGATTAATGGAAAGGCTTCAATCAATTTAACAGACTTGAAAGTTGGCTTAAACAATCTTAGAGTAGCAGTTTATCCTGCAATTTATGACTGCAATGAGGAATATTACAATTTCACAGTTGACACATATGATACAAAAATCATTCTAAATGATTTTGAAATTGTATACGGCAATCCATATAAGTACAAGATTAAGCTCCTTGATGAAAACGGAAATCCTCTTGCTGGAAGAAAGATTGAATATGTCTTGGATAAGACTTATACAGGCATAACCGATAAAAACGGTGAATTAATCTTAACCAATATAAAAGCAGGAAACTATAAAATGGTAGTGAACTTTAAGGGAGAGAAGCTCTATATGAAATCTTCCAATTCCGCTAAAGTGAATATCAAGACAACTGTTGTGCTTCCAAAGTATTCAAATTTCACTTATAACTCCAAATACAGTGTGAAATTTTTGGATAAAAAGCTAAATCCTTTAAAGAACACATATGTGACAATCATATTTGGAGGAAAAAGCTATAAGTTAAAGACAGACAATAATGGAATAGTCAAGATTACTAATCATCTAAAGCCAGGGTCCTATACTATAAAGGTCAATAATCCGAAAACTTCTGAACTTAAGACCCATAAGATTAAAGTATTGGCTAGAATTGATCAAAACAAGAATATGGTCATGTATTATGGTGCAGGCAAATACTATAAGGTTAGAGTCTTGGACAATTATGGAAGAATTGCCAAAAAAGTTACAGTTAAATTCACACTAAATGGCAAAACATATTATAAAAAGACTAACAGCAAAGGAATTGCAAGCCTTAGGATTAGCTTGAATCCTAAAACCTATACTGTTTCAGCAACTTATAAAGGATTTACAGTTAAGAATAAAATAAAGGTCATTCCTCTCATTACAAAAAACATTTCCAGAAATAAAGCCCAAACAATTAAATTCACTGCTAAATTGGTTAATTCCAAAGGTAAAATCTTAAGGAATAAAATCATTACCTTTAAATTAGGGGCTGTAAAATATAAAATAAAGACCAATTCTAAAGGAATAGCTACTGTAAATCTTAAAAACTTGAAAAAGGGCAATTATGCCATTTATTCAACTTATGGAAAATTGACTGTTAAAAATACAATTAAAATTATATAGATAAAAAAATTAATATTCATATTTGGTGAAAAATTGTTAAAGAAAATTAATAAAATCATTATCTTATCAATAATCCTATCATTATTGGTCATCATTCCTGTCAGTTTTGCTGCAGAAGACAATGTGGCTTCACTGGGGGATAATCTTATGATTGATGATTCAATTGATGATGATTTGATTATAGATTATGGAGATAATGATTTGAATGCTGGTGAAGGCGAGGATATCCCTGAAGAAGAGCCAAAAACAGATATATACTTTGACTCCAATGCTTTGGATGATAATGGAAACGGTTCCATTGATAGTCCATATAAGACATTTTCAGATGATAGGATAGTTGAAAACTCCATTTTGCACTTTGCTAGCGGTACTTACAATTACACTCCTGTCAATTCAAATGAACATTGGAATATTTCTATTTATGGAGAGGATTCCTCAAATACAATCATTAATTGTATTGGGGAAAATCATTGTTTTGATTTCTATGAAACTTTCAATCTCCAGAATATCACTTTTTACAATCTCCAGTTTATATCCGGGGCCATTGACAGTTTTTTAAATGCTTCCAATGTTAATTTTTATAATGGAACTGCTAAAATCAATGACAATTCAGGCACCTCTTGTGGAGGGGCAATTTATTCTTTCAATACTGGAAATACCGTGATTTTGACTAATTGTAGCTTTTATAACAATTATGCATTATATGGAGGAGCTATTTTTACTGTAAACACTGATTTGAAAATCACTGGCTGCCAATTTGTAAATAATACTGCAAAATATTATGGTGGTGCAATTTACCAAATTTATGGTAATATGAGTCTTTCTGAGTCTAGATTTGATGATAACAAGGCAAATGATGGTGGAGCAGTATTTATTTTTAACAGGTATGACTTTTCAATTGAGGATAATGAATTTGTAAATAACTTTGCAAATGCTTCTGCAGGTGCCATTTACACTTTTTATAATAAAAACTATACAATTGCTAACAATTTTTATGAAAACAATTATGCAGAAAGCTACAGTGACCTATATGAAAAAACAGATTTGATTTTCCTTGCAGATAATTACACTTTCTATAGAATTAACTTAACTGAGAATACTGAGGCACTTCCATCCTATTACAATATGGCTGATTATGGTTATGTAAGTTCACTCAAAGACCAATTCTATGGTGGAAACTGCTGGGCTTTTGCAACAATTGCATGTCTTGAATCATCTGTCATTAAAGCGATTTACAATATGAACAGTTCCGGATTGATTTATGATTATGCTGAATATGCCGATATCATTGACTTATTGAATAACGATGAAAATTTAACTTCTTTAATAGACTATTCAGAAGAGAACATGAAAAACCTTGCTGCATTATACTCTCCTTATGGTTGGAATTGGTCAACAAATTATGGGGGAAACGATAGGTTAGCTATTGGGTATCTTGTAAGTTGGTTAGGTCCGGTCTTTGATTCAGATGATCCATATTCTGATAGTAGTATTTTATCCCCTGTTTTAAGCAGCATATTGCATGTTCAGAATATTTTATACTTAAAGAGGGATAATTTCACTGAAAATGATATGATTAAAAGGGCTATAATGGATTATGGAGCTGCTTTCGTTTCATTAGGTATGCACACTAAGTTTGATTCAAATATTGGCAGATATGTTTACAACGATGAAGATGCATCTGTTAATCATGGAGTGGCTATTGTTGGATGGGATGATGACATAGATATTCCAAATGCTCCTGGAAAAGGCGCTTGGATTGCTAAAAACAGTTGGGGAGAAACTTGGGATACTGATGGATATTTCTACCTTTCCTATTATGATGTAAGTTCCTTTAAGTTAGGATCAAATACTGGCGGCTTTGTATTTGTATTAAACAATAGCATCAAATACGATAAGAATTATCAATATGATTTGGCTCTAACAGATTATTTCTTCAATACAACTGATACTGTATGGTATAAGAATGTATTCAATGCCACTCAAAATGAATATTTGTCTGCAGTATCAACTTACTTTGAAAAGGATACAGACTGGGAATTGTCTGTTTATGTAAATGATATTTTAAAATCAACTCAATACGGTTTTTCAAGTTCAGGATATTGGACAATAGACCTATTTGAACACATTCCTCTTAATGTCGGGGATATATTTGAAGTTGTCTTTAGGATAAATGTGACTGGAGATGCAGGATTCCCTATTTCTGAAAGGGTAAGCCTAAACAATGAATTCTATAGGGAAAACATTTCCTTTGTAAGTTATGATGGTATTAATTGGGAAGACCTATACGAGTTGGAATGGAATGATTATGATGGCCATAAGTATAATTCACAAGTGGCTTGCATTAAAGCATTTACAGTATTTGATATAATAAACACCACAACTTCATTAAATGTTGTTTATGATGGGCATAATTCTGTAAACATAACTGCTTATGTCTTGAACCATTATGGAAATCCAGTCAATTGCGGTCAAGTGGTATTCAATTTATCAGGTGAAATCTTATCAGTAAATGTATCTAATGGAGTGGCAAAACTTTCTCATGTATTTGAAAAAGGTTTTAATACAATATTTGCAGAGTTTGTAGCTTGTGGTTATGATTCCTCATCTGATAGTTCAAGTGTAGACATTATAAGGATAGTTAATATGACCGCAGACATTGAATTTGATGCGGAATCTGTTTTGGTAAATATCAATCTTACAAAACCAATCAATGAAACAATTATTTTAATTTTAGATAATGTAAACTATACAACAAAATCCATTGACGGTAAGGCATCCTTTAATTTGACTGATTATCATATTGGTTTAAACAATATCAGAATTATTCTATATGGTGCATTTTATGAGTCTAATGAAGTCCTTGACAGTTTCACAATTGAGCCTATAGCCACAAATATCTCTCTTGCAGACTTAGAAACCATTTATAATAGCGGTTATGAGTATAAAGTTAGGTTAATTGATGAGAATGGAAATCCTATTTGTGGAAAAGAAATTGAATATACCTTAAACAATGTTACTGATATTCTCATAACTGATGAAAATGGAGAAGTTTCATTGAATATCAGTTTAGAAACAGGTGTTTATCCTCTTGAAGTAAAATTCAACGGAAAAAATGCATATGTAAACTCATCTAATTCTGCTCTGATTACTGTAAATACAAGCATATTGCTTTTAGATGAGAATTATATTTACAAACATCCTTATATTGTGAAATTATTGAATAAATCATCTGATTCCTTGATTAATCAAGAGGTGATCATTGTTATTGCAGGTGAATCATATAATGTATTGACTGATGAGAATGGAACAGCTAAAGTGGATTTAGATTTAGTTCCTGGAACATATGATGTTACAATTATAAACCCTATTAATTCTGAAGAGAAAAATCAGACAATTAATGTTTTTGCTATTGACACTACAACTACTTTGGATATTGTTTATGATCGCACTAATCCGGTTAATATTACTGCTCATGTTTTAGACCAATTCGGCAATCCAGTTGATTGCGGTGAAGTGATTTTCAATTTATCTGGTGAAATTATACAGTTGAATCTATCTGATGGAGTTGCAAAACTTAGTTATAATTTCACAAGTGGATTAAATGAAATATCCGCTCAATTTAATGCAATTGGTTACAGTTCTTCCTCATTTAATCAATCAATAAATGTAGAAAAGATACCTGTAACTTTAGATGCAAATATTACTGTTGATTTGGATACTGCTTTGGTGAATATTGAGCTTAATGATTCAATCAATAAGACAATATTGATTGTTTTGGATGATATGAATATGTCTATTGAATCTGTAGATGGTAAGGCATCCGTTAATTTAACTGATTTGAAACTTGGTTTGAATAATATAAGGATTTTTATTGATGATGCATTTTATGAGTCTAATGAATTCATTTATAGCTTTACAATTGAATCTAAAGGTACAATAATCACTATTTCTGATTTGGATACTGTTTATAATAGCGGTTGTGAGTATAGGGTTAGATTGACTGATGCGGGTGGAAATCCTCTTGGTGGAAAAGTGCTTGAATACAGTTTAAACGATGTCAATGGCACTCTCTTAACAGATGAAAATGGTGAAGCCTTACTGAATATCAATTTGCCGACAGGCACATATGCTTTTGAAATAAGATATGGCGGAGAGAAAGTTTATAAAAACTCATCCAATTCAGCTGTAATCAATGTAAAATCAAGCATTAATCTCCCTTCCAGTAATTACACTTACGGATCAAAATATATCGTAAGCCTATTGGATAAGGATTCCAATTCTTTAGCTAATCAGACTGTTTCAATTGTCTTTGCAGGCAAAACTTACAATTTAAAAACAGATGAAAATGGAATGGTTGCCATTAGTAATGCACTTAATCCTGGAACTTACAAGGTTACAATTAAAAATCCTGACACATTAGAGGAGAAAACACAAACAATCAGAGTTTTCCCAAGAATTAGTGAAAATAAGAATTTGATAATGTATTATGGTGCAGGTTCCAGCTATAAGGTTAGGGTTTATGATGACTATGGCAAAATTGCAAGGAATGTCACTGTAAAGTTCACCATTAACGGTAAAACCTATAGCAGAAAAACTGATAATAATGGATATGCTTACTTAAAAATAAGTTTAAAACCTAAAACATATGTTATTTCAGTTAATTACAAAGGATTCATCGTCAAGAATAATGTAACTGTAAAACCAACTATCGTTACAAAAAATCTTTCCAAGAAGAAAGCTAGAACAGTCAAATTCACTGCTAAATTACTTAATTCTCAAGGAAAGATCTTGAAATATAAATACATTAAATTCAAATTCAAGTCCAAAACTTACAAAAGAAAAACCAATTCTAAAGGAATAGCTACTTTAAGCCTTAAGAACTTGAAAAGAGGCAAACATGTGATTTATTCAACTTATGGAAAATTAACTATTAAGAACACTATTAGAATAAAATAGTTAAAAATAGTTAATTTTTTTATTTTATTTTAAATACTTTTTTTAAAAAATAGCTATTAATATGGATTAAAAATAAAAAATAAAAATAGTAGTAGCGGATAAAAATCCAACTACTTTAAAAAACTTAACACTCAAATCCGCCGTCACATCTGATGATTTGACCGTCTACGAATTCAGATTCGTCAGAAGCAAGGAATAATGCTAATGCAGCAATATCTTCTCCTTGACCTACTCTTTTCATAGGTGCTCCGTCAACCATCATTTGCAATGCTTCTACTCCACCAATACTATCTACCATAGCGGTGTGGATAGCACCAGGAGCAATACCGTTACATCTTATTTCTGGACCAAGTTCGAATGCCATGGATTTGGTAAGACCAGCGATAGCGTGTTTGGATGAGATGTAACCTACAAATCCGAAGTGTGCAGCGTAGGATGCTACTGAACAAGTGTTGATTACAACACCTTTTCCTTTTTCTTTCATTACAGGAGCTACTAATTGGGTTAAGTATAATGGAGCGTATACGTCAACTGCAAATACTTTGTCCCATTCTTCTTTGGTAATGTCTAAGAGAGGGGTTACGCTTAAAAGTCCTGCATTGTTGAATAAAATGTCGACAGTACCATATTTTTCCATGGTTTCGTCAAAGATCTTTTTAATGTCGTCAACATTAGCCATATCAGCAATAACTGCAAATGCTTCTCCACCAGCTGCTACGATGTCATCCACTACAGCTTGTGCTCTTTCTTCGTTTCTTCCAGTTACAACAACTTTTGCACCTTCTGCAGCATATAATTTAGCTGTAGAACGGCCCATACCGGAGGTTGATCCAGTTACGATTGCTACTTTTCCGTCTAGTTTACCCATTTTTTCACCTTCTTTAATCATAAAATCTTATGATTTTATGTTTAATAGTATATTGAATTAAGTATTTAAATATTTTTAAATATTTCTAGAAATTGTTTAGATTTTTTTAAAATTGTATAATATTTAACCTAGTAACATTAATATTTTTTATTATTTTGTTCAATTTATTATTTTTTTATTATCTAATCATTTAGAAAAAAATTAAAATATTTTACAAAATAAGAAATTATAAAGTAATGTGGTGTGAAAATTAGGTGAAAAAAAATTTTGAGATATAAAAAATAAAAAAATAAGAATGAAGTTTTTATAAAAAATAGAAAAAAAGAAAAATATTGAGAAATTATTCTTCTGGCTTAGTTGAATACATTTCCCTTAATTCTCTTCTAAGGAGTTTCCAACCGTTTACCCTTGGAAGCTCATCCATAGTGAATATCTTTCTTGGGACTTTGTATCTTGCAAGATATTCCTTAGAGTATTCGACCAATCCATCGGGATCCTCTTCATCCTTCCATACAACTGCAGCTACAGGAAGTTCTCCCTTATGGATATCGTCAACGCTGAATATGGCAATCTCATCGACTTTAGGATATTTGATCAATGTTTCCTCAACTTCAGTTGGATAAATCTTCCATCCGCTCATTACAATCATGTCCTTCTTTCTGTCTGTAATGAAGAGACGTTCATCCTCATCGATGTAACCGATATCACCAGTGAGGAACCAACCGTCTTCGAGGAAGGATTCCTTGGTTTCCTTTTCCATTCCCCAATAACCTTTAGCTATTGCAGGACCTCTAAGGGCTATTTCCCCATGTTCATAATGGCCTAATGTAATGCTTGGGTCATCCTCATCAACGATTTTAAGTTCAGAGAAACATACAGGATGGCCTACACTTTCATACCTGTCTGCTGTAGCATAGTCTTCAGGTCTGATAACTGTTCCTGTACCGATTACGATTGATTCGGAAAGGCCATATGCATTAATGATTGGAATGTTATATTGTCCCATGAACTTCTTCCAAATCTTTCTGTGTAATGGTCCTCCACCGCTGATTATTTCCCTAACAGTAGCGAGATTTTCCCTTTTTTCCTCTTCAAGATTAGTAAGGGTGTGGATTACAGGAGGCATTCCTGATAGTACGCTTACCTCTTCGTTTTTACATAATTCAAGGTATTCGTTTATTTCAAAGAAGTCCATGGTAATTGTCAATGCTCCAGCTCTAAGTGCTGCAATTGCCCACATAATCCCTACATGAGCCATTGGATAAATGCAGAGGAATGTGTCGTTTTCCTTATAGGTCAATACGTCACATGCATTGTGGATTGCTGTAAACCAGTTTCCATGGGTTAGCATTGATCCTTTTGGCTTTCCAGTTGTTCCTGATGTGTATTGCAATTGGCATAAGTCATCCCATTCGGTTTCCTCAGCAGCTAACACTTCACTTCCTAAAAAGCTTTCACAGTTTTCTATGACGTATGCTTCAATATCGAGGTTCTTTAATGTGTCTTCTGCATCATCATCAGTGATTAGGAGTTTTGCATCAGAATCAGTAATCATATAGTTCAATTCAGATGATGTAAGTATCCTATTGGTTGGAATAGCTATTGCACCTATTCTCCATATTGCAAGCAATGAAAACAAGTATTCTGGGGAGTTGTTTAAGTAAATTAATACCCTGTCTCCTTTTTCAATTCCTTTATCCTTTAGGCTTTGTCCAATTCCAGATACAATCTGCAATACTTCAGTTGAATTGTATCTTAGGTCTCTGCTTGGACAGTAATAGACATCCTTGTCCAGTCTACGTGCATTTGCATCAATAAATGTTGTTAAGTTTAACATGTTTTTCCTCTTTTAATTAATAATATTTTGATCAGCATAATCTATTTATTTCATTGATCACTTCATTTGCAATATCCATTGTCTTATCTGTTCCACCTAAATCAGGTGTTTTCACTTTTCCTTTCTCCAAGACATTTTCACAAGCGATTCTGACTTTTTCTGCCCAATAGTCTTCATTTAAGTATTCAAGCATCATTGAAACGGAAAGTATCATAGCTATTGGATTTGAAATGTTTCTTCCTGCAATGTCTGGTGCAGATCCATGGACCGGTTCAAACAATCCATGCTTGTCTCCAATATTTCCAGAAGGAGCAAGTCCCAATCCTCCAACAAGACCTGCTGAAGCATCTGATAATATGTCTCCAAATAGATTGCTTGTAACGATAACATCAAATTCCTGTGGCTTTGTCAAAAGATACATTGCTGTTGCATCCACATAGTAGTCATTGGTTCTTATCATTGGATAGTCCTTAGCAACTTTAAAGAATGATTCCTTAAAGACACCATCTGTCTTTTTCAATACATTTGCCTTATGGACACAGGTTACAGACTCTTTATTGAGTTTAATGGCTTGCTCAAATGCAAGTCTTGATATCCTTTCGCTTGCCTTTCTTGTGATTACCCTTTGGGCTACTGCTTTTTCCTCAGTCTCATCAATTGTTTCATTGCCTGAGTATAATCCTTCAGTGTTTTCCCTTACTATAAGAAAATCCAAATCATCGAAAAGGCAGTCTATGCCCTTGAATGATTTGATAGGCCTTAGATTTGCATAAGTGTCAAGCTCTTGCCTAAGTGTGATTATCGGACTTTTTTGACCAGGTGTGGAAGTGATTGCTCCAAAAAGTGTGGCTTTTGCATTTCTAGCTATTTTGATGGTTTCTTCAGGAATTGTTGTTCCATTCTTGTCAAAGCATTCCCTTCCTGCTTCAGCTTCGAGAAAATCGAAGTTCAAATCCAAAGATTCTAAAACAGCCACTCCTGCTTCTGTAACTTCCTTTCCTATGCCGTCTCCATCTATTCTTGCTATTTTTATCATGATTGCATAATCCTTAAATTTTTTTTATCTCTCATTTCAATAGATTTATTATTTTAAATTCATTATTTAATATACATTTAATATATTATTTTATGTTCTTTTATATTATAATCTTTTTCAATTATAATCCTTAATGTATAATTTTGTACATTATTGCCTTTATTGATTTAAAGTTCATTTGTATGATTTAATATTGTTCGTATAAAGTCGAAATATTTATATACTTGTAAATTATAATAATAATTAATTATTCTGGGTCTGACCCCAATATAACCCCAATTTTAGTGTCTATTTTTGTACATTTGTCTTAAAAGTTACGAATTAAAAAAACATTTCTTTTCAAATGCTCTTAGATAATAGAGATTTCATATGGGAGGGATATATATCATCATGAAGACTTTTAGACAACAGCTATTGGAAGACCCTGAATTCCAGAACTACCTGTTGCAGAGACCGAACCTGACGGAGAGCAGCCTGCAGTCATACCTCAATGCCGCCACCAACTTCGTGAGGTTCACCGGAGAGCCGTTCTACAAGACCGTGCATGAGCTCAGAAGCCAGCAGAACGATAGGATCGAGAACAACATCATCATAAGGTTCAACCCGAACCAGTCAAGGATAAACATCATGCAGTTTGAGTTCATAGAATACCTCAAGGGAAGGGGCTGCACCGAGGTGAGCATAGACTCGTATGTCAGGTACATGAGGACCATACTGAGCACCTTGGGAATCATACTGCCCAAGTCTCCGAAGCTGGACGACACTCCACGGGACTGGTATCTCCTGACAAAGGACGACATAAAGTATGTCCTCGACACGGCAAACCTTCAGTACAGGGCGATAATCAACTTCGCTGCCGTTACAGGACTGAGGGTGAGGGACATGAGGTCATTGACCATCAGGGACTTCATGACTGCGACCGAGGAGTACCATGGATGCACGGAGGTCGAGGACTTCCTGGATTCGGCACCTGACGGGATGATAGGGTTCTGGGAGCTTTTCCCTCAAAAGACCAGAAAGTTCAGGCTTCCCTGCAAGGTGTGCAACACCCCTGAAAGCAGCGACCTTTTGCTTTTCTCATTGAACGAGCGTGTGAAGTACTTTGAATGGAAGAACGAGAAGGACGGCACTGACCTGAAGATCACCAAGAATGACCCTCTCTTTGCTAGCCGCCAAAGGAAGTACAAGAACTTCATAGCGCCCAGCAGCATAAGCTGGACCCTGTCCCAATACAGCGAGAAGCTGAGTTCCGAGAGGGAAAGGGTCTTCAAGTACAAGCTGGAGCATGGCGAGATCAGTCAGGAGACCTATGACGAAAGCGTTGCTACAATCCCCAAGTTCCATGCGCATGGGCTCAGGAAGTTCTTCATCTCAACATTGGCTAAGAACCGTGTGGATGCAAGGATAAGCGCACTTATGGAAGGGCACAAGGCTCCGCTGGTAACGGACAGCCACTACATCAACAACGATTACCTGAAGGAGACAATCAAGGAGGAGTACATGAGGTGCATTCCTGACTTGAGCTTCGAGAATGTTGAGGTCCGTTTCCTTACAAGCGAGGAAAGGAAATCCTTGCAGCAGAAGATAGATGAGCTTCAGGAAGAGAACGAGAACATGAAGAAGGATATGGAGAAGTACATTGATGATGCCGTCCATGAGAAGATGAAGGACGCCTTCGAGAACTGGCTGAACATTCAGGACTCAAAATGAATTTTCGATTTTGGAGAATAATGAAATTATTCTTCTTTTTTTACTTTTTTTAATAAAAACCACAAGCATATCTACATACATCAATTCCTTTTCACTGATTCCAACACTACTTTTAATTAAATTAAACATTGCTGTTATAATTATGGCTACTGTTGATATAACTTACATTTTGATAAAATATGTAATTAATTAAATTTGCTTCAACTTGTTTTCCTGAAACTGTGCCGAAAAACTTATAAGTGAAACTGCAATTTTTAACAATATGACATCAATATTATAATCATCTCGTCATTGCCAATGCTGAAATTCAAAAGCCTTAAATATGGAAGTTGAAAAATCGAAAATTAGGAAACATTAAATGGAGGCTTAAGATGAATACCTTGAAAATAGAATGTTCAAAAAATGATTATATCATAAAGACCACTAAGGCAAATTTTGGAAATGAGTTGAAAGTTGAAGTTCCTGAAGATTGGTATTGTGATTATGTCAATGCAGTCCTGTGGGAAGATGACATTTGCGAAATGTCTGAAAATGGTGATGAGCATATGCTGCTCATTCCTAACTGTGGCGAATTGCTTCTTGAAGGAGTGAAGGAAGATGATAAGAGGAAGTACATTTTCATTCCTGTAAGATATGAAAATCTGGAGATTTTGATTATAAAGATTTAAAATTAAATTAAATTTATTTTTTAGACAAATATTTATATAATCATTCAAAAATTATTATTATGGATTCTGATGATATTAAATGTTTGATTATTTTACTTGATTTATTTTTAGGCATTCCTTTATGTCTTGCTTTTTTATCAACAGCAGAGTATGCATACACTTTTCCTTTTTATCTAGGAAGTGATACATCTACAACAGCATACTTTTTTGATTTT
>NZ_JAFRJO010000008.1 GCF_017432245.1 Methanobrevibacter sp. | reverse complement strand
TTAAGTTTTATAATAAGTGTGTAAAATGATTTATTTTATAAATCGAGGTGTTTAACATATGAATTCTAATAAGTTTTTTCCAATATTAGGATTGTTGCTTTTATTGATATTGGCAATTGGATCTGGAAGTGCAAGTGAAATAGATTCATGTCATATAGGGGATAGTTCTGCCGATATTGATTTAGCAGTCACTGAACAACCAGACATAGATGAAGTGGATGATTCTAATATTGTAAAAGAAGAAAATTTTGGCAATGATTTCACTAGCTTAGATGATACGAAAAGCATTAATGATGAGATAGGTAGTATTGAAGGTATTGAAATAGGGGCAGATATAAAAGATAATCTCGGTGCTAATAATCTCACATCTACTGTAAAATTTAAAGAAAGCGATTATTCCAATTACTTTAATTCAAAAGGGAGTATAATCTCAGGAAAATTAAAACCTGGAGACACTTTAGACTTTTCAGGCATATTTAAAAACAAATCATTTAATATTAATATTCCTTTGATAATTACAAGCACTGAGAATGATGCCAATTTGGTTGATTGTAATTTCAATATAATCAATGGTGCTCAAGGAATAATCATCTCTAATTTAAAGGCAAACATGTCTTTAATGGAAAAACCTATAATTAATGCCTATGATGTAAGTAGAATTTCTGTAATTAGCAATGATTTTTACTCTGTAGCTTCAAAATCCTATCCAATACTTTTCATTGGCGTAAATGAGTCAAGTATTTTAAATAATAGGCTCCAAACAACTTGTAATATTGTTGGGTGGGGTCATCCTTCAGTTATTGTATTGAGCGATTCCCATTATAACAACATTTCTGGGAATAATGTCATAACCAATGATTCCAATGGCATCTATTTAACAGGATACTTAGGTGGTGGAAGCATGGGCTCTGGAGGGGGTTCCAATAGTCATAATTATATTTTCAATAACACTGTCCATAGTGTAAGGGGTATGGAATGGGCAGTGGATGAAAACGGCAGAACACCGATGCCTTCCTCATTTGCCTATGGAATACAGGTCATGGGTGCAGATAATGAGATAATAAATAATTTTGTCTATAATGTTTACAGAGGTATTAGCGCCACTCAAAGTGGAAATAAAATTGTAGGCAATGTAATTTCCAATATTCATGGTACTTGGTATAGTGGAAATACTAAGGAAGAAGGTGGGGATTATGCTATTTATGTAGGCACAGATTCTTTAGTTAAAGATAATAAGATTTTTGACTCCATATTCAATACTTCAAGTGCTGCTGCTATTTTTGTAGGGAATAATTCTCAAGTAACAAACAATTATTTGGAAAATATTCATGGAATAGGATTATATATAACTGGCAATTCCATTAATTTTACTTATAATAGTGTAATCAATTCCAGCAGTTTTTCAGTTCTATCTCAAGGAAACTCCTATGATGTAATAATTGCTAATAATATTCTTGTTTCAGATTCAGTCGCAATTTGTCTGCAGAAAACATCAAGAGTTGATGCTCCGCATGATTTTATTATAGAAAATAACGTAATACCTAGTTCTAATATTATAACTTATGAGGATTCTTACTCTGAAAATATTGCATTAAGCAATAATGGGGATATTTCTGGGGATTATGGCTATGATGCTGGTAATAATGTAAAGACTTATTATGTTTATGAGAGTAACCTTGGAAAATTCTTTGCTACAAATGGCTATTTAACTAATGTTGATGAAGGTAGCACTATAATCTTTTTAGGTGAATTAAACAATAAAGGAAAATTGTATATTAGCAATAAAGTGAATATAAAAGGTTTTAACAATTATGCAAAATTTACTGATACTACATTCATTATTCTAGATAATGATGTGTCCATAGAAGATTTAACCATTTTAAATCCAAATAAAGTTAATGCTGAACGTGTATGGGGAATTCAAGTAAAAGAAGCAAGCAATGTAACAATTAAAAATTGTCATATATTCACTTTTGATTCTTACTGTGCTTATGCCATTTATCTTTTGGATTCATCAGATATTAATATCATCGATAATTATTTGGAAACCAAAGGTAATTACTTGACTGCAGCAATTCTTTCATTTAATTCAAAAAATGTTTTAATTGAGGGTAATTATCTTAAATCTATTGGAACTGGCGAGAAATATCTTTGCAATAACCAAAGTTGCCTAGATGGCTATCTCAGCATATGTGCTGATGGTTGTATTGATGGTTGTACTGATGGATGTGTTGATGGTTGTACAGATGGTTGTATTGATGGTTGTACTGATGGAGAAGGTTCATCTTTTGATTTAGATGGTGTTTACCCAGGCACTCATATTGTAAAAAATATTTTTAAAACCTATGGATTTTTAATGGTGCATCCTACAAACATTACTTTTACAAATAATAAAGTGGATGTCACATCTTCTCTTGAACAGTATTATGATTTAAACGAATCTTGCAATGCAATTGGAGGAGTATTTATCCAATATGGCGGATTCAACAATACAATTTCAAACAATGAAATCTCTTTAGATTCCAATGACCCTATTGCTTATGGTATAGGTATTGTTGGTGCAACAGCTAATAGTTCTGCTGAAGGTTCAAAAAACAATACTTTCAGTTGCAATAATGTTTCCATTAAAAGTTTATATCATGCTGTGGGTATTAATTTAGGAAATAAAGCTATTGAATCCAATATTTCAAATAATAACTTTAAGATTTATGCTGTTCAAGTTCACAATATTTTAAACAACACAGGTGTTGAAGAGGATAATAATATTCTTGAAAATAACAATTTTGATGTAACAACTAGACATATTACTGTTTTAATTGTTTCAGATGTATCCTATAAATTCAATAATTTGAAAAAAATTATTTCTATCACTCTTAAAGATAAGAATGGATCATCTATTACAAATAAAAAGATTTCAGTCATTGTTGATGGTGTAACTTATTATGGAACCACTAATGAAAATGGTGTAGCAACAGTTAAAGTAAGCTTATCTAAGGTTGGCACTTTTTCTGTAACTGCTAAATTTGATAGTGATGATGATTTCATTGCTTCTTTAGGAACTGGAAAACTCACTTTAACTAAAGACAGCACAAGCTTGACTTCAGCTGGCAAGACTTACACAGTCACTGCAACTCCAAAATCAATTACAGTGACCTTAAAGGATGCAAGTGGAAATCTAGTTGCAAATAGAAAGATCACTGCAACTGTAAATGGAAAAACCTACAGTGGAACAACCAATTCCAAAGGTGTAGCTACTTTCAAATTGACTTTAAAAACAGTCAAAACCTTTACTGTAGCACTTAAATTTGCAGGAGACAGCTATTACACTGGAAGCACCAAGTCTATAAAGGTTAAAGTAACCAAAACCAAAACCAAATTGACTGTTCCTAAGAAGACCTATAAAAGGACTGCAAAAGTCAAGAAATTAACTGCAACCTTAAAGGATCAAACTGGAAAGGTCATCAAGTCCAAAAAGGTTACTTTCACTGTAAACGGCAAGAAATACACTGCAACAACCAATAAGAAAGGTGTTGCTACTGTTAAGGTTAAATTATCTAAAAAGAAAACCTATAAAGTTACAGTTAAGTTTGCTGGTGATAAGACTTATGTAGCAGTTAAAAAGACTGGTAAAGTTGTAATAAAATAATTTTCCAATTTAAAGGGAGTTTCTCTCTTTAAATTATTTTTTATTTTTATTTTTTTATGGTGATTGAATGATAAATATTGGAAATGCTTTGATTTTTGCAGATGAAGCTGCTTTTCAAGGTTCAAACGGATTGCTATCAATGTTTTCAACTACTAACGGTACTGGTTTGCCAATACTGGATAGTTCATTAACTGCTATTACACAGGCATTACAGATACCTGTAATCATTCTTTTAATAGCATTTTTAGTATTCGCTGTATATACTTTAGGAAAGCTATTATCAGAACACCTTTCTCGTAAGAAAGTACCTGTTAGCTTAATCAAAGAAATGATTTACGCAATCTATGATGCAGAGTCTGCTGAAGATATTAAAAATGTAGTCAATAATGCAGATATTCAAAAGTCTCAAAAGAGAATCCTGTCAGAACTTGCAGAGAGCGAACATCTAGGTAAAAAATCAAGGGAAACATTGGCTCGTAGACTGATAGATAATGAAGAGGATAAAATTGCACAAAACCTCAACAAGACAGACATTGTTACTAAAATTGGTCCAACCCTTGGATTGATGGGTACTTTGATCCCTATGGGTCCAGGTCTTGCAGCATTAGGTACCGGTGATGTAACCACACTTGCAAGTGCGATTACAATTGCATTCAATACAACAGTTATCGGTATAGGATCCGGTGCAATTGCATACTTCGCTTCTAAATTGAGACGCAGATGGTTTGGTGAATACCTTGCCAACTTGGATGCATTGATGGATGCGATTTTAGATAATATTGACAAGAGAGATGAGAGACTTAAATAGTCACTGAAGTGATTGAAAGTTATACAATATAATTTTAAAACAATAATTTTCATTAATTGTTTTTTGAAAATAAGCTTAAATATTGTATACAATATATTTAAAAAATTTTACAATAGATTAGAATTCTTATGGTTTAGAGATTAAAAATTTCATATATTTTGGTGATTATTATGGCTCGTCGTCGAGGTAAAGGACGTTTTGACAGTGAGGAAGAAGACCCTATGGCAGGAACTGCTAACCTTGTGGATGCAATGTTGGTTATTGCTGTAGGTTTGCTTGTATTCTTGGTGCTTGCTTGGAATATGCAAAGCGTTTTATTTAATGACCAATTGACCCAAGAACAAAAGGAAAAGGTCATGGAAGCCATGAATCAGGAAGTGACTGAGGTTCAAGAGGGACAGATATTAAATGAAACTCCAGATACAAGCAATCAGACTGGACAAGGCTATACTGAGATGGGTAAGGTCTATAAGGATCCATCTACGGGTAAGCTGATTATGGTTCAGAATAAGAATAAATAATCTTTCTTCTTTTTTATTTTTTTAATATTTTTTTTATATTTTTTATTTTATATTTAGACTTTTTTTATTCATTATATTTTATTTTAATAGCTATTGATTTTTTAATTCATTATTTATACTAGAAGAAATAAATTATTTTTTAATGGTAAGCCGAAGACAGCTGCTGGT
>NZ_JAFRJO010000099.1 GCF_017432245.1 Methanobrevibacter sp. | reverse complement strand
TTTGAATTTTACAATAAATTCTTCGATTTCTTCGTTACTGTATGCGATCCATTCTGGTCTTGCCATAAATATCCTCTCCAATAAGTTTTTTGATTATTTATAGTAAGGTCCTTTGTAAAATAATTATTAATGAAAAATCATCATTTAAACCATTGAAAATGATTTAGAAGACAATGATCATTTTAAAAATTATTTTAAATTCATTTTTGAAAAAATCTTTAAAAAATTACCAATAGCCAAACAAAATAAAAATAATAAGTTTCAAATTTCATCAATTAAACTAGAATAAAACAGCCAATCTTAGATAAAATTGCCTATTCTAATTTTGTTAATTAAAAAATATTTAAAAATTTATTATTCATCATCTTGGTTTACATACCAATTGATAAATTTTTCTAAAGAATTTCTTCTATGTGAAAACTGGTTTTTCTCTTCTGTAGTAAGTTCTCCAAAGGTTTTACCTTCTTCAGGCACTAAAAATAGTGGGTCGAATGCAAAACCAAGATTTCCTCTTTCTTCAAAAGCTATTTGACCTTCGACACGCCCTAAAAAGACCTTGGGCTCAGAATTGGGTGTGCAATAGCCAATAACTGACCTGAATTCAGCGTATCGATCATCAACTCCATCCATAAGTTTTAATATGTTTTGGTTTCCAAGTGAATTCTGTACAAATTTTGAATAAGTTCCTGGAAAACCATTTAAAGCTCTTATGAATAAACCAGCATCTTCAACAATCACAGAGCGATTTAACTCTTGGCAAGCATATTTAGCACCGAATCTTGCTACATCCTCAAGAGTTCCTTGAGGTTCCATGTAACCTAAATCAATATGCTCAAGTTCAACACCAAAAAGTTTGAAAATATTCTCTGCTTCTTTTACTTTATGTTCGTTCCCAGTTATAAATGTTATCATAGTTTTTATTATATAAAAAAGTTTTAATATATTTATCTAAAAAAACCAAACAAAATAAAAATAAAAAAAATCAGTAAAGTTAAACATTGCCATCAAGGAAAAAATTTTGGTCAAGGTTTTGCACCCCGAAGGGGTGGAAAAGATTGTGTTAGTGGGTGTATCTTCCTCTTCCTTCAATCTCAGCTATCTTATTTGCCATTTTAGACTGATTATTGGAATCATAAGCTTCTAAAATCCAATCAAATGTCTGAATAGCTATATCATAATCAATGCTTTGGAATGATTTCTTTAAAACCAATAAATCTGCTGCCTTATCTTCCAAAAGGTCAGAATACTTTCCAAGCCCAAAGTCAAAAATAGCTAGATTTTCTGCGATATTGTCTAAATCATCATCAATCCAAATCATGTTTGAACCTGTTAAGTCACCGTGGATAATATCACCATCATGGAATGCCTTGATGTTTTCACCTATTGCAATGGCTAATTCCCTTCTTTTATCCTCTCCAATATCATGCATGATATCCTTAACTAAAGAGCCATTGATCTTTTCCATGACAATTGATTTCTCTTCAAAGTCAACATCGTATAAAACAGGAACTCTGACACCAGTCTTTTTAACATCAGACAATATCTTTGCCTCACTTTTTGTTCTGAGCTTTCTGATTTTATTGTCTATCTCTTCTATCCTATAGGATTTGGAAACCCTGTTCTTTACAATGGCTTCCCTTCCAAGCCAAGTTGCCTCATAAATATCAGATTCAGCCCCTTTAGCTCTTAGCTCTTCAGGCAAGTTCAACTTGTATTTTGTATTGTCAACCCATGGAGCATCCACTTCATCTGTTCTGAACCTTTGAATGATATTGGTATTGGCTATTTCAAGTGGACCATATGCCTTATACATCAATTGGCCGAGCCATGCAATCATCACACCATTGTCTCCAGAGTATTTCATCTCAGGCATATAGAATTTTGCATAGTGCTCTTCTGCCATGATTTTCATCATTTCTCGTAGCCTGCTGTTTGCAGAAACGCCCCCACATAATAGAACCTCGTCCTTCTCTGTATGTGCAAGTGCCCTTTCTGTCACTTCAACAAGCATTGCAAATGCAGTTTCCTGAAGACTGTAGCAAATGTCCTCTATCCTTTCTCCATTCTTATGAGCTCTTAAGGCTGCACTTAAAAGACCTGAAAATGAGAAATCCATGCCCTTTACAACATAAGGCAAATCAATGTAGGAACCTTCCTTAGCCAACTTTTCAACAACTGGCCCTCCAGGATGTCCAAGGCCGGTTTCACGACCGAAATGATCAAGGCAATTTCCAATGGCTATGTCCAATGTTTCGCCAAAGATCCTGTATCTGCCAGATTCATAAGCAATCACCTGACTGTTTCCACCGCTTACATAAAGGGTTACTGGATTACGAGCGCCAGTATCCAATTTTCCTATTTCAACGTGACCAATACAATGGTTTACACCAACGATTGGAACATTAAGGCTCAATGCAAGTGTTCTTGCAGAAGTGGCTACAGTTCTAAGTGCAGGGCCAAGACCTGGACCTTGTGAAAAAGAGATGAAATCAATATCCTTATAGCTAAGGCCTGCCTCTTCCATAGCTTGTGGAATGAGTTGAGGAATCCATTTGGCATGATGCTCAGCAGCTTCCCTTGGATGTATGCCTCCCTCTTCTGGATACAATTGTTTTCCAGCCATAGCCAAAACATTGCCTTCGCTGTCTACAATACCTATCCCAGTCTTTTCTGCAGTTCCTTCAATACCTAAAGATATCAATTTCAATACACCGTTCATAATTTTAAAAATGAATAAAATCAGTTCATATTAAGTATATTAACATACATTTATATAATTTTTATCAATAATATATTTATAGAACAAAGTTAATTAATTTATCAAGAATTGACAATAATTTTAATTAATTTATCAAAAAACTTTAAAAAATTTATGAAATTCAAGATGATAAAATGATAGAAGGATTGAAAACTTACGGATCAGACAAACTTGTAAAAGAATTGCCAGACTTGAAAAACCCAATTTTTATTTGTACAATAGCTACAACCGAAACCTCAAAGATTCCAGGTCTTACTGGTGCTGGAGCCACTCCAGAACTTACCAAATACACTCCTGCAGGGGATGCAGAGCTTATTTTGGATGGGGAAGTTAAATGTATGACAGACATTCCTCAAACAATCATTGGGGAAGTTGTAACTCCTACTCCATCAATGATTACAAAAGGTTCCCTTGCACTTTGTGACTGTCCTGTTATGGTTTTGGATGCAGGAAGTGAAATCAAGGCAAACTCTGATGTATTCGACATAAGCGATGGAAAGCATGGACATGACATTAGAACAGGAAAAGCTGTGGAAAACCCTGAAGAGCTTTTTGAAAAAGGTTTTGAGCTTGCTGAAATATTATCTGAAAAGCATGACTACATCGTGATTGGAGAAAGCCTACCTGCAGGTACAACCACTGCACTTGGAGTATTGGTTGGACTTGGCTATGATGCTAAAGGAAAGGTCAGTGGTTGCATGGACACAAATCCTCATGAAATGAAAAATGCAATAGTTGAAGAGGGATTGAAAAACGCAGGTTTGGAAGAATCTAAAGAAAATGATCCTTTTGATGTTGTCAGAGCTGTTGGAGACCCTATGCTTCCAGCAGTTGCAGGAGTCCTTATGGGTGCAAAAGTTCCTGTCGTATTGGCAGGGGGAACTCAACTCACCGCTTCTTGTGCAATAGCTAAAGCATTGGACCCTGACTTCGACTTCTCAAACAGCTGCCTTGCAACAACTGCATTTGTAGTGAAAGATACCACTGCGGACATGCTTAATATTGTAGAGCAAATAGGGGATATCACTGTAAATGCTGTAAACCCTAACTTTGAAATTTCCAGTGTCGAAGGACTTAAAAACTATACACAAGGATTCATCAAGGAAGGTGCAGGTGCTGGAGGAGCAATGTTCTTGGCTCTTATGTTAGGAAACAGCATCGATGAAATCAGAGAATCAATTGAAGATGCATGTGGTTAAATCATAATTTGATTTAACTATATTTTTTTAAAAGAAGTAATTATTCGTAACTATTGAAACAGATGTGAAAAATCTAAAATTGAATTTAAAAAGAGAATATGAAATAAAAAGATAAAAAATAGAATTGAAAAAATAGAAAAAGAGAAATAGATTTATTCTTGAATGGAAATAAATGCTATTTTTCCACCTTTAATAACTTTTAAACCTTCACCATCATCTAATACTAAGTTTAAAAAGTTATCAATGGTAATTATTTTTCCTTCTACTTCTTCCCAGTTTTTTAAACCAATAAGAACATCTTTGCCTTTGAATTTAGCAAATTGTTTATTTACTTGGAAATTGTCACTCATTATATAGCCTCTTTGAATTATAAAAATAAAATCTAAATTTAATTGAATAATATTCGTAAAATATTATTTATATTTAATCTATTATAAACTTATTTAATAAATTATTGAAATAAGAAAATAGAATAAGAAAATCAATGATTAAATTAGTTTAAATTTAATTCATTTAAAAGTTTATCTCTTTCTTTTCTAAGCTCATTCAAAAGCTTTTCATCATTGCACCCTTCTTTTTCCAATTTTGCTAAAGTGTGTGTAACAGCTTGCAATGTAGCTTCAAGTTGATTTACAGACATGTTTTATCTCCTTAAATTTTTATAATTGAATTTTAATTAATGTTAATCAATTTAATTATAATTAATTTTTATTATGTATCTTATATTATATATTGTTTGTGTATTATGAAATAAAATTGAATCATTTGTCATACCATTCCTTTAAGGCATCCAAATCATGGCCCATATCCAATATTAAAGGAGTCAATGTAGGTACATTCTCCTCTAAAAGGACATAATCATCACTGTCTTTAGGATTTCCTTCGTAAAAAACACCATCAATCCAATAATAAGGTCTTCCCCTTGGGTCTATACGCATTTCAACAACAGGCTCATACATTCTTGTAGCCAATGGACATATTTTAGGTTCATATGAATCAGGATCAGCTGGAACATTCAAGTTCAATATGTCAACCCCTTCTGGAAATCCATTGTCAATGACTTTTTGGATAAGTTCCCTTAAGACCTTTTGACTTGATGAAAAATCAATTTCAATATGGCCTTCATCAAACTTGATATTGTCATCAGGAGTGTGCTGGCTTACTGCAATTGTAGGAATTCCAAGAGAAGCGGCCTCTGTTGCAGCACCGATTGTACCTGAGGTGGATAGTTCCCCTTTACCTGTGTTTCTGCCAGTGTTGAGTCCGGAAATCACCAAGTCAGGCCAATCATCCATTATTTCATAAATGCCTATAGTCACTGCATCGGTAGGAGTTCCAGTCACTCCATATCCAATGTCGCCATCTCTCAAACTGACTTCATTCACCCTGATAGGTTCAACGAGTGTCAATGCATGACC
>NZ_JAFRJO010000098.1 GCF_017432245.1 Methanobrevibacter sp. | reverse complement strand
AGAGCTGATTTGATTGCTTCTCCTGTATTTGAATTGATTACTTGGAAGATAGAGTTTAATTTCTTACCCTCTTCATATTCTTCTACACTTGGAGAGGCAACAATTTCAGCTTGAACCTTGTTGATAGTAATTTCGATTGTACTATTTAAAACATAAGGTTCATGGCCTCTGAAGGTTAAATTATAGTTGCCTGCATACAAGAAATTCTCAAGAATATTATCATTATAAAAAGTGTTGTTGTTTTTAATCACAATAAATCCGTTTTCATCAGTTGTGAAATCCTTTGAACCGAAATTGTATGATGAGTCTCCTGTTTTAGTAACAAAGATTACTCCACTAACTGTAATGGTTACATTTGATAAAATCATAGTTTGAGTACCATTATCATAAGCATCAAATACTTGGAATTTAAATTCACCATCCTGATAATCTGCTGAAACGTTTATAGGAACAATATAAGCTTCAACAATTCCTTTTAATGTTACAGTTTTATTAGTTTCATTTAAAGTACCATTTCCATAGATGATAGTTAATTTAGTACTGTTTAACTGTTCGTCAGTAATAAGGAAACTAATAGTATAATTACCATTATCGCCATTCAATTCAAAATCAGTGATAGTAAGATTATCAGTTCCATTATTATAAGCCAATACTAAAACAATGTTATCTTGTGTGAGATTCAATACAGTTACATTAGTACTGTTCTTACCATCATAACTAATGATAGTAGTATGATTTACACTAATAGGAATAGTCACATTATGTGTGTGATTGTTCACATTTATAGTGCCATCAGCAATAATGGTGTTCTTATCAACAATCTTAATGATATTACTTGTTTCATTTAAAGTGCCATTAGCATAAATAACAGTTAATTTCACATCTTTAAATTGAATAGTATCATTTGCAAAACTAATTGTATAATTGCCATCTTCACTGATGAAATCAAAATCATCAATGTAGACAGTTTCATAATCAGTTCCATTATAATAAACTAACTCTAAAGTAAAGTTTTCTCCAGAAAATTCTATTGCATTTCCGTTATTATCTATAACAATAGGAATAGTAATGTTTTTAGTTTGGAAATCTACACTTACATCACCAAAAATTATAGTGTTATTTTCAAGAATAGCAACAGAAACTGTGGTATTAGATGGATTACAATTCTGATTGCCTGTATATTTTATTTTAATAATGTAATTGCCAAATTCCTGACTAAAATCGATTAATTTTATGCCACCACTAACTTTAGTGTAGTTAATTTTCTCTTCGATATCATCGTGAACCAAATAAACTTCCAACCTTGTTTCATTGTAGTTTAGAGTCTTATTGGATTCAACATACATGACAAGAGGAATTATTACATCATCCCCGATCTGAACTTTCACATCACTTGCATTGATTCTAGTATCAGATGGGGTGATATTTAAGGTAATGTTGGTTTCTGACTCTCCATAAGCAAAACCGTCTCTTGTTGCACCTTTAAATCCAATATTAATAGTATAATTGGCTACAGGAAATGTCTTATTTGTTGCAAAGGATATCACTATTTGAGATTCATTATTTAAAGTGAAAGTTATATTTGTAAAGTTTTCATCAGTTCCATTTTTGTAGCTAACCCATAAATCAGATTTTTCGAAATCAATTGCATTACTTTCATTATCCTTTACAGTGACATTTAATATGATATTGTCTCCAAAGGTATAAGTTTCATTATTTGATTCAATTGAAGTATCCATTGGAATAGGTTCCTTGATCTTTAAATCAATGGTAGTATTTGATTCTCCATAAGCGATACCATCTCTTGTTATTCCGTTAAATCCGATTTTTATAGTATAATTTCCTACAGGAAATGTATTTGTGGAAGAAGATATCACTATTTGAGATTCATTATTTAAAGTGAAACCTATGTCTGTAAAGTCTTCATCAGCTTCATTTTTGTAGCTAACCCATAAATCATCTGCTCCAATATCACCAATAACATTGCTTTCATTATCCTTTACAGTGACATTTAATACAATATCGTCTCCAAGGGTATAATTTTCATCATTTGATTCAATTGTAGTTTCTATTGGAATAGGATCATCATCATTGATTTCACCATCTCCCTCATCCCCATATAGTTCAGGATCATCAGAGATGATGTTATTATCTGCTTGAGATAAACCATTAGCATGATTTACATCATCATTATCAATATCCCAGACACCATCAATATCTGCTGCTAAATCAGAGCCAGCATTATCTGCAATATCTGCAGCTGATACCGCACTCATACTTAATAATAAAAATATAGATATCAATGAAATCAATAGGATATTTGATTTTTTAAATTTCATAAATTTTGTATCCTCCTTAATTAATTTCAGTCAAATACATAAATTCTTATTAGTTTGAATTAATTCATATATTTCTAATTTTCTCATATTATATAATTTAAGTGATTATTAGTTTTTGGATTTAGTCCAAAATCCTCACTTATAATTAATACATTATATAATATTTTTATAATATTATATATCATTTTTGCTTTAATACATATAAACTTAACTTAAGTTATTAATATTCTAAAATGAAAATAGTTTAAAAAATACATACTATTATAAGAAATAAAGCTAAAAGTATATTATGAAAATTACCTTTAAAACTTAAATTAATAGGTGCAAAAATGAAAGAATTCAAACTTAAATCTCCATATAAGCCACTTGGTGACCAGCCACAAGCCATTGAATCCCTTGTAAACGGCATTAAGAAGGGATATCATGAACAGACACTATTAGGTGTCACCGGTTCTGGAAAGACCTATACAATGGCTAACATCATTGAAAAGGTGCAAAAGCCAACAGTGATCATATCTCACAACAAGACATTGGCTGCACAATTATACGAAGAATTCAAGGTGTTTTTCCCTGAAAATGCAGTGGAATACTTTGTCAGCTATTATGATTACTACCAGCCAGAAGCTTATGTGCCAAGAACAGACACATTCATTGACAAAGAGGCATCAATCAATGAAGAGATAGACATAATGAGGCACTCAGCCACCCAATCACTTTTATCCAGAGATGATGTGATCGTTGTTAGCAGTGTAAGTTGCATCTATGGTATAGGTTCACCTGAGGATTATGGAGAATTTGCATTTTCCATCGCTGTAGGAGATATCTATGAACGCAGCGACATTTTAAGAAAGCTTATTTTCATGCAATATGAGAGAAATGACATTGCATTTGAAAGAGGTCAGTTCAGGGTAAGGGGAGATGTTATTGAAATCAATCCTGTTCATGGAACACCTCCAATAAGAATTGAACTCTTTGGTGATGAAATAGATGCAATCAGCTTGATTGACCCTGTTACAGGGAAAAAGGAAGAGCCACTTCAAAGATATATGATATTTCCAGCAAAGCACTTCGTTGTAGGTGCTGACAGAATGGATCAAGCTTTAAAGGACATCAATGAGGAGCTTGAAAGCAGACTTAGGGAATTGAATCTCAATGGAAAATATGTGGAAGCTCAAAGATTGGAGCAAAGAACCCGTTTTGATATAGAAATGCTTCAGGAAATGGGCTATTGTCCAGGAATTGAAAACTATTCCATGCACCTATCTGGCAGAAATTGGGGAGATATGCCTTATTCATTGCTAAAATATTTCCCAGATGACTACTTGACAATAATTGATGAATCCCATGTAACAGTTCCTCAAATTAGAGGAATGTACAATGGGGACAGGTCAAGAAAGGAAACACTTGTGGAATACGGTTTCAGATTGCCTTCTGCAAAGGAAAACAGGCCACTTAGATTTGATGAGTTTGAAGCAATTCAAAATCAGGTTCTTTATGTTTCAGCTACTCCGGGACCTTATGAAATGTCCAGAAGCCAAAATGTTGTTGAGCAAATCATCAGACCAACTGGACTGGTTGACCCTAAAATCACAATCAGACCGGTTCAAGGGCAAGTTGAGGATTTGCTTGCTGAGGTTAGAAAGAAAGTGGCAAAAGACCAAAGGATCCTCGTCACTACACTTACCAAAAGAATGGCTGAAGACTTGACCGATTACTATGCCAGAATCGGAATCAAAGTAAGGTATCTTCATTCAGAGATTGATACATTAGAGAGAGTGGAGATCATCGATGATTTAAGGCGTGGAGAGTTTGATGTTCTTGTTGGTGTTAACCTGCTTAGAGAAGGGCTTGACCTACCTGAAGTGGGACTTGTAGCTATTTTGGATGCAGATAAGGAAGGATTCCTAAGGTCTGAAACATCTCTTATCCAGACAATAGGAAGAGCTGCAAGGAATGTAGATGGTGAAGTTCTTATGTATGTTGATGACATGACAGATTCAGTGAGGAATGCTGTTGACATTACTAACAAGAGAAGAAAGCTTCAAATGGCATACAATGAAAAGTATAACATCACTCCTCAATCAACATACAGAACTCTTAAGGACAAGAAGATGTCTACCAAGAAGACGCCTTCAAGAGATGACCTTAAGGGCATGCCTAAGGATGAGCTTAAGCTATTAATCAAGGACTTAGAAGCAGAAATGAAAGAGGCTGCTAACGATTTAGACTTCGAAAGAGCAGCTGTTTTAAGAGATCAAATTGTTGCCTTGAAGAGTATTAAAAAGTTCTAAAATAATCAATAATTATAAAAAAATGTGAAAAATAGTTAAAATGATATAAATTCTATTACAATATCTCTAAAATTTAATAAAAAAAGAGTTGTAGGAACTTTCCTACGACTTAATTTTCTTCTTTTTCTAACGCTTCTATAACTGTATGCCTAAATACAAGAACAGCTTCATCATCGGGATTTAATTCCAATGCATTATCCAAGCATTTTAAGGCATCTGCATTGTGATTTAATTGACTTAAAACCATTCCTTTGTATTTCCAATATACAGGATTGTGAGGATCTGCATTTACTGCTTTATCAAAACAGGAATTCGCTTCATTGAAACGATTGACAGCAAATAAAGTCATTCCCTTTAAAAACCAGGTTTGCTCATTTTCTAAGTCAAGTTCCAATGATCTGTCAAAACATTCAATGGCTTCATCGGTTTTTCCTAAAAGACCTAAGGTACTTGCTTTCATATTCCAAGCTTCAGTACGTCTTTTATCAGCCTTCAATGCAGCTTGATAAGCATCTAATGCTTCTTCATACTTGTTTTCTTTTCTTAATTGATTTCCTTTCTCCATCAATTCATCGAATCCCATAGAATCACCTGGATAAGAATAATTTTAAATTTAAAAACTATTAATTAATATTTTTCCTGTTTTATATTTTGTTAACACGTGTTAATAAAATTTATCATTATATTTGAATTTTTAGATAATTAAATAGTAAAAAATAGTTGAAGGATTAAAAAATATTAGGAAAATAGTCAAAAAATTGAATAAAATATTAAAAAAATTAAAGAAAAAATTATAAAAACAAAGAAAAATCATAAAAATAAAGAAAAAATAGAGGAAGAATAAAAAAAGAATCTATTCCTTTGAAATTAAGATACGACCCCTTACAGGAGGTTCAGACATTGTAACAAACTTATAAACATCCTTGTTTATTTGATGCTGATAATAGATTATATCAAGCATGTCATCTGTTACATCATTTATCTTAATGAATTTCCTAAGTCTTGGTTCATCAAAAGGATTGTCAATTTCTATTTCATCTCCAGGACTGTAATTGTTTTCCAAGTGATTATCCAATATTTCTTGAGCGGAAATCATTTTATCTCTTATTTCCTCTCCTTTTAATTCACCTAATAGGAATTCCTGGTCTAAATCAAATGTTAAATATTCATATTGATCATTGAATTTTAAATTGCTACCTGTTTTCATAGTCATGTTATCACTCAAATCTTTCAATATATAATATATTGAATATGTTTAATAAATTTTTATGAATTTAGGGAAAATAAGAAATAAAAATAAAGGAAATTTAATAAAAAAAGATTAAAATTATTAAAAAATAAAAAATAAAAAATAATTAGAATAAATTAATTAAAATCAATTAATTTATTCATAAGCGCTTACAGAACGTGTTGCCCTTTTAAATTCATCAAACAAATGGTCAATATCATCATCTGATTCAGTGTCAACTTGAGAAATGTTGAGAACCAATTCTTCAGACAGTTTATCTAAACCTTTTATAATCGAATTTAAGACAAGAAGCTTATTCTTAAGCTCGTCCTCTACTTTTGTGCTGTATTCAGTACTTAATTCAAGAATATTATATCCTGCATTCAATTGGCTGTAGAAAGTTTCATGAGAATCATCAACAACTCTCTTGAATCTTGAATAAGTCAATTGAGGAGGAGCAAATCTCTTTTCAATTAGCTCCATTGTACTTTTCTCTTTTTTAGGATAAATTCTTTCCAATTCATTGAACTGTTTCTCATAGAATTTAAATGCTGAAATTACTCCTTCGCTATTTTCACTGATTGTTTCTTCTTCAATTATAACTTCTTTTACATCATTTGATTTGATATTTGATTTAATCTCTTCAGCGATTGATTTCCTAAATTTATATAATGGCTCAGGTTCAGTGGCAACCATTATGGATCTGATTATGGATACAAAGTAGAAAAGAACTGCAGCTTCAAATGCAACAAATCTGACCTGTGAAAATCCTATGCCTAAAATTCCAACTATCCAAGGAATCTCATAGAGAATTCCCTCAAGATACCAGGTTTTATTTGGAGCATTTTTACCTTTATAGACCAAACCAAGACCATTGAATAATGGAATGAATGAAATTAAGACCCATAAGGAATTGATGATGCCATCAATCTTTTCATCCAAGCTTGTTTCTATAATATTGGATTGATCCAAGTCCTTTTGAAGTGTATAATCTACCATAAAACTTCTGATAATGGAAACCAATGATGCTAAAGTACCAAAAATGAACATTGGAGTTGATACCGTAAGATTTGGCAAAGTCAACAATCCCAATATAAGAGGCAATTCATAAAGTATTCCCTCTGCAAACCATTGGGCATTTGCATATTTGTTTCCAATATAGACAAATCCCAAACCATTAAAGAATGGAATAAAGGATACCAATACCCATAAAGAGCTTGTAATCTTTGAAAAAATAGTTCGTGTCATAACCCCCACCTACAACTTTTTCAAATATTTTCTTTATTTCTTTAAATTTTTAATTAAATATTTAATTAAATTTCAGTTTCTATTAGTTTCTAATGTATTTGTTAGGATATTTTCATATCCTAAAGTTACTATAATATTTTTAGTATATAAGTTTTTGTATTTATTTTTTAAAAATGTATACTTTTTTTGAAATTTATAAAAAAATTAGGAAAAATTTATATGATTTTAGATATTTTGAATATTCATGAAAATTTTAAATAAATTTATAATGAATAAAACAATAATTTTAATTAGGAATGAAAATTTTTTAAATTCTTTGCAAATTAAAAATTATAAGAGAGGCAAAACATGAGCTTTTATCAAAACAGCAAGTTTAATTACTTTTTATCAATATTGATTATATTAGATCTAATCTTGATTACACTAACATTGATTTCAGATATAGGGGCTGACCTATATTTCAGCATAATTGTCTTTGATACAATCTTATGTATTATCCTCTTTATTGACTTTTTTACAAGATTATCTGATAGCGATGACAAGAAGCATTTCCTAATCAAGAACTGGACAGAACTGATAGCTGCAATTCCATTTGATTTGATTATGCTACCATTTGTCTTGAATGGTTCTCTATTAAGAGTGTTCAAGGTTTTAAAATTCATCAAGGTAATTGCTCTCTTTTCACAATTCTTTGAAACAATTGACTTTTTCCTTAAAAAGACTCATCTAGATGAGATTTTTGGCATAACACTGCTTGTTGTACTTGCTTCCACACTTGGATTATATCTCTTTGATCCAAGCATAAACAGCTTATTTGACAGCCTATGGTTTGTTCTTTCAACAATTACAACAGTCGGTTACGGTGACATATTGCCTCAATCCGGTGCTGGAAAGATAATTGGACTCATTACCTTGATTGTTGGAGTATTGATCTTCAGTACAGTTACAGGAGCTATCGCTTCCTATTTTGCAAGAAGAATTTTGATGAATGAAGACTTCAACATTACAGAAAACGACACCAACATTAAGAATTTAAAAGAGAATCTAAGATTTAACAAGCAGAATCTTACTGAAGTTCATACTAAAGTGGATGGTATAGACCGTGATGTTGAGCAACTTAAAAATGAGATAAATGAATTAAAAGAGTTAAATAAGCAGTTAAATGATGAAATAAAAAGCTTAAATGAAAACTTAAAGAATTAAAATAATAAAAAAACAAACCTATTTTTAAAAAGGAAAAAAGGATTATTTACTTATAATCCTTTACAGAATTTATCAAATTATCCATATTTGCAAAGAGTTCCTTTAGGTCCTCTTCTGATTTTTCATTGTCACCATCATGAATGATAAGCTCTTCTATTAGATTATTCATCTCATGATTGATTGATTCCATAATGATTATTTTGTCTTTAACGGCCTCATCCAGTCTTTCACTGTATTCTGGAGCCATTTCAATAATGCTTGTAGCAGAATCGGATTGGTGATAGAATAGCTTATGGCAATTATCTATAACTGACATGAAACGATTATGGCTTAATTCACCACTTTCGAATCGTTTATTGATTAAGTCAGTGATATTCTCTTCCTTTTTATCAAATGCTTGCTTTTGATTATCTATTTCCGTCTTATATGGCTTAAACTCTGGAATAATATCAGCAATAGCATTTTCAACTGGTTTTGGACTGATATCAGGAGCAGGTGCACTGACTACAGGTTGAGGTGACGGATAAAATGAGAGGTTATCCATTCTTTTTTCCTCAAAGTAAATCATGATTGTTCTTGCAATTGACAATACCCATCCAATCACTGCTATTGCAATGAAAAAATTTATAATTCCATCATTAACACTATATGTAATGAAATATAGAACCCATAGGAATTCAAATAATGCACCTTCTAATATCCATCTTTGAACATTTCTTCTATATCCTACAATAATCAATCCTATACCATTCAAGAACATGATTAGAGAAAATACTACCCAAAAGGAACTTGATTTTTTCCTCATTGGCCTATTATTAGTGTCAATCTCTTTCTTATAGGTGAAAATGATATATAATGTTCTCAATAGGCATATGAACATGAATAATAAGCCGAAACCTGCAAATGTAGTGGCAAGATCATCATTTTCAGCAAATAAAAATTGTAAAAACCAAGGAATTTCATAGACCAATCCTTCAATAATCCAGTTCTTACTGGATTCTTTTGACCCCATATAGACAAAAGTCATCCCATTTAAAAAAGGAATGAATGAAACTATTATCAAAAAAGTTTTTTCTAATGTGCTAAAAGCAGATTTTTCCATATGATTCCCCCTTATTGAATTAAACATATAATTATATGTTTTCAATTAATATAAAATTTTTTAAATAATATTTAATTTTTAAACAAAGATTTATAAAAAATAAAAATCATTATAAGTTAAGAATAATCAAAATAGTATTAGTAAAACAATTGAAACTATTTAAGCAATAACAAAATTTAACAATATTCATTAATTCAATAATTATCAAGGTATTAAAATGTCAACTAAAGTTAACTCACCAGATGAACTTCCTAGAAAGCCTGGAATATACATAATGAAGGACAAGAATGAGGAAATCATCTATGTGGGAAAGTCAAAATCACTTAGAAGCAGAGTGAGATCCTATTTTCAAAAAAACCTTGATAGGCCTAAGACTCAAGTCCTGATGAGTCATTTCAACAGCCTCGAGTACATTGTAACAAATACTGAAAAAGAGGCACTTATTCTTGAAGCGAACCTAATTAAGAAGCATAAGCCAAGATACAATATCAACCTAAAGGATGACAAGAGGTACCCTTATGTAAAGATAACAGATGAGGATTTCCCTAAAATAGTCATTACAAGGGATATAGGTAAAAAAGGTTCATATTATGGTCCTTTTACAGATGTTACTGCAGTAAGACAAACAGTAAAGTTCCTAAAGCAACTGTTTAGAATAAGAACCTGCAAAAGAATGGACGGACCATGCTTGAACAGTCAGATAGACTTATGTTACGCTCCATGCAATGGAAGCATTTCCAAAGAGGAATATCATGAGCATATCAAAAAGATAGACCTTTTCTTCCAAGGAAAGTACAATAAGATCATAAAGGACCTTGAATCCGAGATGAAAGAGGCTGCTTTAAATCAGGAATTTGAAAAGGCAGCAGTCATAAGAGACCAAATCAGTTCCATTGAGGAAGTCATGAACAAGCAATTCGTTGAATTGAACAATGAGCTTGACCAAGACATCATAGCCATTTCATACACCACTCAAAATGCAGTTGTAGTTGTTATGAATATCAGAAACGGCAAAATCATTGGAAAGGATGATTTCCTAATGGACGGTTCCCAACATACAACTTCTGATGAGGTCATTTCAGCATTCATCAAGCAATTCTATGGAATAAATAGGCATATTCCTAAGGAGATTTTAATCGAAGAGGAAATACCTGATGACAAGCTTATTGAAGAATGGCTAAGTGACTTAAGGGGAAACAAGGTGTCTATAAAAGTTCCTCAAAAGGGAAATAAGCTCAGATTAGTTAGAATGGCAAGCAAAAATGCTGACATTATTAAAAATCAAAAGCAAAAGATGGAAAACTCCATGATAGAGCTTAAGAAGTACCTCAAGCTTGAAAAGCTTCCAAGAGTGATTGAAGGATATGACATTTCAAACATTTCAGGTAAATTGGCTGTTGGATCCAAGGTTTCCTTCTTAGATGGAAAGCCAAATAAGAAGCAGTACAAGAAATTCAAGATGAATACACCAGGACCTAACGATTTTGCAATGATGCAGGAACTTCTTGAGAGAAGATTAAAGCCACTTAAGGAACATTACGAAAAGATAAGAATCAATGAGGAACACTTGAAAAAGAACGAAGCAGAAACTGAAAGAATCGTTCCATTAAAATTAGGAGAAGAGCCAAATCTTATCGTAATTGATGGTGGAAAAGGACAATTAGGCATGGCTGTTGATGTATTGAAAGAATATAATCTTACACATATACCTATAATCGGTCTTGCTAAGGAATTTGAAGAAATTTATATTCCAAACAGCAGTTTCCCAATAAGAATTCCTCAAGACAATGAAGCTTTGCATTTGCTTCAGCAAGTTAGGGACGAATCCCACAGATTCGCTGTTACTTATCATAGAAAATTAAGGTCCAAAAAGATTGAGGAATCTCCATTGGATAATATTGTTGGAATAGGCAAAAAAAGAAAAATAGAGCTTTTAAGACATTTTGGAGATTTAGAATCTATTAAAAATGCAAGCATAGATGAAATAAAAGAAGTTAATGGAATGAATGAAAAAGCAGCAACTAATGTTTATGACTATTTCCATGATGAAACTAATGACTAAAGCTAATTTTTAACTTGCATAGTGAAAGCTTAAGATTGACTTGAGATATAATCAAAGAATAGCTCAGCCAAGTTCTTATTGGTGAACATGACCCTATAAGAGACATCATCACAGATCATATCCACTTTTTTCCCATCAATTTTACTATCCATGATACTGTCATAACTTATTTTTATATCTACTTTTTCTTTGAATATTATCTCTTTTTTAGTTAAATAAGCATTAGTGCGGATTCTTTTTGATTCATCGTTTTTTTGAAGAAGACATTTCAAGTCAAGGTTTAAGAACCAATCTGAATTTAGGAATTCATTTACAAGCTCAGGAGTGGTATGGAACTTATTGATTCCTTTCTTATCCATAAACATGTTCAAAAGGAATCTGTCTATATTGTTCTCCTTGATGATGATTTCAGCATCATTATGGGCTTTTAAGACTTCTTTAGACGGCTTCTTAACCATTAGATCATTGTTCTTTCTTCTAAATCTGCTAAACAACATGTCTTTATCGTTTATTTAATGATTATGGGTTGGGTCATCACAATCAGGATCATCACATTCCTCAAAGTCATAAAGCTCAAGAATAGCTTCTAAAGGAAGCTCTACAGCATTTTCATGGAATGGATTGATCACAACTCCATCAAAATCATCATCTTCAATATCAGAGAGTAGCATAGCAAGGTCTTCAGTTGAAATAACTAGACCGAAAATATCGAAATCCTCTTCTTCAGCTAATTTTTCAAGCTCATCATCATCGGTGTAAATTGGGAAGAGAACATTTCCATCCTCATCTTCAAGCCTCATGATTTCTAGGTCTATCTCTTCATCCAAAGCTATTTCCTCGTCGGTTTTTCCTTCAAGAGCTTCAATATCTGAGTTCAATTCAGCTGGAATGATAAAGGTAGCTTCCATAAATGCATCTACAAAAGCTTCCAATTGCTCTTCAGTCATTTCTTCAGGTTTTGTTTTCATGATTTCCTTAAGTTCAGGATTTTCAACTCTTTCATCCATAAATATTTCTCCATAGGATTTGTAAAAAAATTCTTAAAAATTTTAATTAAATAAATAAATCATTAAATAATTAACAATTAATTATAGTTTATAATTTATCATATAAATATAATACAACTAAACACCTTTACGGAATACATTTACTATAATTTTATTAATCAATTTAACTATAATATTAAACATGATACCTAAAACTCATCCACGTTATAAATCATTATTATTAAGAGATAAAGTGAAAAATGCCTTTAAGGAAGGTTATTTGGCAGATTCCGGCATGATTGCCCATGGAAGAGGGGAAACATTCGATTACTTGATTGGAGAGAAAACAACTGAAACTGCTAAAAAGGCATGTGAAGCTGCTGTTGCTACAATATTGCTTGCTGAAAATCCTGTCTTGTCAGTGAATGGAAATACAACTGCACTGGCTATTGATGAAATCATAGAACTTGCTAAGGCAACTGATTCAAAAATAGAAATCAATCTGTTTTATAGAACTCCTGAACGTGTTGAAATCATTACAAGAATGTTTAAGGAAAAAGGTTGGGAAGACATTCTAGGTACAAATGATGAGGAATTGGCTTATATTGATAATCTTAACAGTCCAAGAGCAACAGCAAGCAAGGAAGGAAGCTATATCGCTGATGTCATGCTTGTTCCTCTTGAAGATGGTGACAGGGCAGAGGTTTTGGTTCAAAATGGCAAGAAGATCATATGCATTGACTTGAATCCTCTCTCAAGGACTGCTAAGATGTCCACCATATCAATTGTAGACAATGTTGTAAGAGCTGTTCCTTTAATGACTGAAATAGCTAAGGAATTCAAGGCATCTGGAAAAGCAGATGACAAGGAATTTTTAGAGAATATCGTTAATAATTTCTCCAACGAACAAAACCTAAAGGATTCATTGGCTGCGATTAAATTGAAATAATCTTAGAATAACTTTAATTTTTAAGATAAACTTAATAATAATTAAAAATAAAGATATATTTTTCTAAAACTGATATTTAAAAACAATTGAAAAAATAAAATCAAATGGGATAGAATGAAAGTAATAGGAGTAACTGGTTTGCAAGGATCTGGAAAAAGTATTTTTTTCGACACTGCAATGGAAAAAGGTGCACTCGTAGTTAGTATGGGTGACATAATTAGAGAAAAGGCTGCAGAAAGAGGGGAAGATACAGGTACAACTGCCAGAACTTTAAGAGAAGAATTTGGACAATATATTGTGGCTGAATTAACTGTACAAAAAATAAAAGATCTTTTTGAAGAAGACAAGAATATTAAAACAGTTTTGATTGATGGAATAAGAAGCCCATATGAAATTGAACTTTTTAAAGAAAACTTTGACGATTTCATTTCTGTTTCCATTTATGCAAGTCCTCAAACCAGATTCAAAAGAATTTCTTTAAGAGGAAGAGAAGACGATACAACTGATTTTGATGAGTTTATGGTAAGAGAAAACAGAGAATTAGGTTTCGGTATAGGTAATGTTGTATCAACTACCGATTATTTAATCGAAAATGAATGCTCTCTTGAAGAATTCAAACAAAAAGTTGCTGAATTTATAGAAAAAGAAATGGATTAAATCCATTTTATTACTTTTTTTATTTTTAATTTTATTAATTATTTATTGACTATTTTTATCTATTTTTATCTATTTTTATCATTTTTTATCTATTTAAACTTATTTTAAAAAAAGAGTATGCAATTATTCTAATTTTTTTGGTTCATTCAATAGCTTTGAATCCAATTCATCTAAAATAGTCTCTATTTTTGCAAATATTTCCTCTGGAGAATCATCTGCTGGAATCACATGCCAATTGTATAAGACCGGCTCTGCCTTTTGCCTTACTTTAACAAATGCCTCATAATTTTCAAACATCTCTTCCTTTTCATTTCTCTTCTGTACACGTTCCACTAGCTTTTCAGGAGAAACATCCAAATAGAAGAAATATTCAGAAACAGGAAGCGCAAAGCAAACAAGCTTGTAGACAGGTACGGAAATTGCCTTGTTCAAGTATGAAACAGCCAATGTATACCTTACAAAAATAACTGTATCTGCCTTCCCATAATATTTTATAACAGATCTGATTGCATCAGCCCCGTAACATAAGGTAGCTATTATCTTATTAAGCTTTCCACCCCTTTCGAGAGCTGCCTTAGAGTTACGACCAAAAAAGTTGTCTGATGTTGGATGAGAACGAATGACGACAGTTCCTTCCTTTTCATATTTCTCTTTAATGAGTCTAGCTTGCGTATCTTTACCAGAACCATCAAGCCCATCTATAGCAATAAACCTCTTCATTGTAACATCTCACAGACAATTAAAATAAATGATTATATGATTATTTAAAATGTATTTTAAAATGATTACTATTAAAATTATTAAACATTATTTTATTTTAATTAATTGTATTTTCAATCCAATTTTTTCTAAAGAATTGATATCATATATAACTCAATTAAGTAATTATATATTGATAATACATTATAAAGTTTTATAAAATTATTGGATTGGAAGAAGAGAAAATAATTAAAATAAAATATACTTAAAAATTTTGATAAAAAAGAGTAAATTAATAAAAAAATAAGCAAAAAATAAGTAAAGAAAGTAAAAAAGTAAAAAAGTAAAAAAATAAAATTAAAAAAGAAAAGGTAGATTAATCTATTCGATTATAACATCACCTAAATAGGATTCATCAGTTGCACCAATGAATACAATATCCCCATTTTCTTCATAAACGAACATGTACACAGGTTGTTCTGTTGCCATTAAGGCGGAACTGTCGGAACTGCTTTGTTGAACTAAATATCCATCTTTACCATTAATGGTTTTCTTTTCATAGTCCATATCATCTAAAACATATTCGATTATTTGATCAGTTACATTATAATTTCCATAATCTCCTACTAAAACATAAATTGCATTTTGTTTTGAAGCATCTTCATAACCAGCAGCAGACATGTAATAGTCAACTCCAGTGGTGGAGCTACTTTTTTCATTTTCCATCTTGTAATCTTCGTTTTCAGTAAAACCAGCAGGAATATTGAAGTCAATACCACCTACAGTTATTTGTTGAGGTTCACTGTCACCACCAGTTAAGAAACCTAAATCAAATGCAGATGCAGAACCTGCTAAAACAACAGTTAAAATTGCCAAAATAGCTATAATTGCAATCCTATTAAATCTCATTTTCATTCCTCCTTAATTTAATAAAATAATAAATCATAGACTTATTAGATTATTTAAATTAATTAATAATAGTTTATAAAATTAGCAATAAATAATTTTTGATATTTTTTTAGATTTTCTATAAAAATTGCAAGATTGTAAAATAAAAAATGAAAATTTTATGAAATTTAAACAAAAAGAAAAATAATTATTAAATAATATATTAATTTAAAATAAAAAAAGAAAAAAAGAAAAATAATTTTAGTGATTTAGACCACTAAATTACTTTAAATACTAAAATTAAAAATGCTTAAAATGCTATTGAACAAACCATCTAAGGAAAATCCATCCAGGGAAAATCCATTTCCAGAAGATGAACTGTCTACAAAATCGCTTATTTGCTCTTTGTATGCATTAGCATCATCTTGAACGGATTGCACTTGTTCAATGGTATTTGCGAGGTTTTCTATATCATTATCAGAAATGTTGATATTGTAAGTTGTACTGTAATCATTGATAATGTTTACAATGGTTGCATGATCTGTAATGTTTTCCTCATTAACCTTTTCCTTAACATCATCCACTAGTTTGGATAAGTCATCTGCACTGACATTTGAATTGTTTAGGATTTCTGCTTGAGTTGCAATCTCTTGATTTGCTGCCTCTTTTACATTATCCGGAATTTCCACATCAGTAGCTTCCTCATAACAATCCATAATACCTGCAAGAGCAGATTCGCCAGTAGCGCTTACTGGACTAGTCACATAGACATGTCCTCCTTGAATACCTGCAGACTTAAGTGCTGACATGTACATTTCAGGAGTGATAGTGGTAATTGAATCATCCACCTCTACGGTAATTTCCCCATTTTGGTTCAAGTCAAGAAGAGCGGATGAGAAAATTTGGTTTGAATTGTAATATTTTCCTGAAAAACCACCGGAAATCTTGTTTACATCTCCAGCAGTGATCACTTTTGATTCTACATCATTTAAATCTACATTAGTTTTGCTTGCAAAATAATTGTCAACAATTGATTTGTATTGCTGATTCATATATGCAGTTTCACCATAGGTTATTACAACTTGATCTGAATTGTCTGCAAATCCAGTTGGAATAACAGCAAATGCCAAAAATATGGCAAGGCATATAGCTAGAATTCTTTTATGCATTTTATCACCTCTTATAAATTCATAATCTTATTTTGTTAAACTAGTATATAAATGTAATCTATTTTTTACATAATCGAAAGTTTTATAAGGTAAATGGCTATTTTTTGTAAAAAATCAAAAATTTATGTAAAGTCTTTAGTGCATAGATTTGATAAAAAAATGATTTAAAAATGATTTTTTAAAAAAAAGAATGATTTAGCAAATTATTCTTTTAATCAATAAGTTTTTAAGAAAAAGACACATAAATATTACTTGAAAAAGTACAAAATATTTTCTAAAATAAAATTTATAATGTGAAAAAAATGAAATGCTCAATAAGAAAAAAGGATTATATGAAAATATATAATATGACCAATAATGCATCTCCATTAGGCAAGTTCAATTGCGGAGAATTATGCAATTCCATTTGCTGCACTGTTGAAAATGGTGAAAGAAATGATGTGATGGAAGAAATGGTTTTGTATTTGCTTCCTGGTGAAGAGGAGATGCTTGAAAATGAGTCTGATTGGTTTGAAATGTTTTATGAAACAACTGATGAGATTGAATATCCAGATTCTTGGGATGGGGAGGTCTATTATATAAAATGCACCAATCCGCCACACTGCAATAGACGATTAAGGCCAATTCAATGCAGATCTTTCCCTTTAAGCCCGCATTTCGATAAGAACAACAACTTGCATTTGATCTATGATGTGGATGACATGACATACCAATGCCCAATCATAGCTGAAAAAATGGATTTGAATGAGGATTTCCTAAAAAAGATATATAAAATGTGGGAAAGCTTAACCGAAGATAAGTTAATCTTTGACCTTGTTAAAATGGATTCTCTAAAGAGAGAAAAGAATAAAATAGATTATAAGATTGTTTTTTAAAAAATAAAAAATTTAAAGCTTATTTTAAAAAATATGGATGAAAAAATGATTTTACCATCTGTAATTATAATATGACGCATCATCAAAGGAATCATCAAAAGAGTCATCATAAGCATCTGATTCATAATATGCATCATCATCGAAATCATATTCATTGCTGTGGTATGGCTTATAATCCCTTTGAGTGATGGATGAAACCACATGAGATACTCTTGGCCCCCTTATGTGCAAATAAATCATATCATCTTCGGATGCAAAAACAAATGTCTTTACTTTATTCCTTTTATTGTAAAATCCAGTGATTCCAGAAATTGAAGTCTTATGCAATTTTAAATCATTCAGTTTAAAGTAAGCGAATCCATCCATTATGTTCTTATTAAAGCTTGTAGAATGTCTTTCCAAACTGATGTTTACATAATTTTTTCCTTTTTGAAAGTTCATGTAATTCAAATGATTAATTTCATCCCATCCTTCATTAATCAGTTTATATGAACTAGGGACATTAAATCCATATCCTCTCATATAATAAGTTTCAAAGCCCTTTGGAACATTCTCTTCAGCAGAAATTGAATCCATAATTATCACTGATGATAAAAGAATCATTAAAACAAGTGAAATAGTGAAAATACTTTTTTTAAAACCTTTTGCTATACTTACACCCCCATTAGCTATACATATAGATAATCATTCTTATATATAAATATTTGCAATTATTCATATCAATCAATTTTTATTAATGCTTTTCAATAAACTGAAATCAATCTTTATCAACCAATTTTTATTAATGCTTTACAATAACTGAAATCATTCCTTATCAACCAATTGTGCATTTGTTATATTATATGTACCATTATCATGATGCCAATCTATATCTGCATCCAATATTTCAATTCTTTTTTTAAAGATAGGTCCATCAATTACTAATGTTTCAGCCTCTCCACCTTCAAATGCAAGATGCAGATAAGTCTTTTCACTGATTTTTTCAAGTTCTGCCAATGCCTCATAGTCAATGAGTCTGCCTAACCATAATTCATCAAGCCCATCAGCAAAAACACCACTGATTATAACCTTAAATCCAGAATCAATCACCAAATTCATATATTCCTTTGGATCTGCATGCCAATATGGTGAAATGGCTTCAATACCAAGTTCATCTGCTAATCTTTCTATTCTGGATTTTTGATAAGTGGAAAACAATGCACCTGTGTAGATGGCTTCAACTCCAAGGTTTTTCAATTGCTTAAATCCCTCTTTTAAGTCTTCAAGCTCCTCTTCCTTTACACCTGCGGTTTTCACTTCTATGATAGGGATGCCAATAGCTTCTGCCTGCAAATCAGTCAAATGAATATTTGGAACGTGAAACATATAGGACTCATCATTTTGAGACTTGATTGAAAGAAGATACTTAACATCATCTCCATTGTTTATAGCATAATTTAAAGCCATTACACTATCTTTTCCACCTGAAAACAAAACAGCAGATTTCATTATTTACACCATGAATAATTTAATAAAAAAAGTAATTGAATTTCAATTTTCAAAAAAGTCAGTGAAGCCATCACTGCCACCATAACTTAAATAATCGGAATCAGAGTCATCGTAATAATTATTGGAATCTTCAATAAAATCAGAAAAACCATAACTGCTTGAACTTTCCATAAATGAAGTCAAACCATCATCAGAGTAAGGTTCACTTTGAGTTGCTTGACTTATCATACCTATAAGGGCCAGTATAATTAAAAGTAAAGCAAATGCTAAAAAGCATTTATTGAATGTTAAATTAGATAAAAAATCGTTATTTGATGAATTGGACCTATTGGTTTTTGCAGTCTTTGCACTAGAACCAGAAGAAGCAACAGTAGTTTTAGAACTAGAACTAGCAGGACTTTTTGTACTTGTACTGGAAGAACTTTCAGTGCTTGCAGATGTACTGGAAACAGAACCTTTAGCTTTGGATACACTACTATCATCTGAACTAATAGGGACAACTATACTAGAATTGTCAGAATCTTCTGATTTGACGTTGCTTTCCAATTTAGAAAAGTCAAAACCGCAATTGGAACAATAACGATTATTGTCACTGTGTTGTTCGAAACCACATTCTGGACAGAATTTAGCCATATTATCCCCCTTTAATAAAACTAATTAACGTCTCCTTCTTCTTCCTCTTAATCTTTCAGATTGGTCTTTTTTAAATCTTCTAGTGAATTTGGTTAAAGGCTCAACAAAGACTCCTGCAATAGCTACAGCCACTCCAACAAGTCCTGATATAAACATTATAATATAAGTTGGAGCCAAATGATCTTCAACATAATGAATTGTATTTTGTACAGGTCCTTCAATAGAAATTATATTGTAATCGTTTTCTTTTAGATAATCTCTGACATCCACTACATCATTAGAATTTACATGCACCTGTATATGAACATAAGCGAATTCAGAACCTACTCCTGCCCTATTGCTTAACCAATTGACAAGAGATCCTAATGTAGTAGTTGAACTTGCAGGATTCTTTAAATCCACAGCAACTGAATTGTTGGTTACTTTAAATGATTTAACCTCAGGATCAGCCCTTAAATGATTTTCAACATAAGTCTTGGTGCTGTTCTTTATGAAGCCCGTTTTAAGCTCAAAACCATTTGTGGAAACTGAATTTACACCATTCAAATTATTGATTTTATATGTTATGTCACTGATATTTGAAGTTGATGGAATATTAAGATTAATTACTTCACTATCCAATGTAAAAAGCCCTTGAGCATTACCTACAATATATGGACTTTCATCATAAATAGGGTCAATGAAGAAGTATCCTCCTATAGCGCCAAGAACAAATCCTATTAAAATTATGGATACTATTTCCTTTCTACCTACATATGGAGACAGAATACCCATTGAAAAGGCAAATACCATAATAATAAGGAATAGGATTATATATATAATTCCAGTAATTAAATCCATCATAATCAACTCTTTTAACAATTTTCCATATAAATTTACCGTAATCAGTTTATAATCAGTTAAATAAATTTATAATTAAATATTACATTAAAATAAGTCCTAATTTTTAAAATAAAAGAAATTTATCCAATTTATTTAAGTTTTTAAACAATTTCATTATAAATATTGTAAAATTAAGAATTATTTTTCTACATATTATATATAAAAAACTTAATTTATATATTTTATGAAAGAGATTTTTTATATAAAAAACTTAATTTATATATTTTATGAAAGTGAAATTTTAAAAAAAAAATTAAATGTGGATAAAAAAAATAGTTAAAAATAGACATTAAATTAATCTTTTTACTTCAATCACATTAGAATCCTCATCCCATTTTACTGCAATTTTATTGAATCCCTTTGATAAATGAATATTTTCATTTAAAGCATTATAATCATAAGAACTTGTGATTTCCTTTGAATTATCTGATAGATTCAAATTTATTGATGCAACACCCTTTTTTCCATCATTATAGAATCTTATATCCACATCTCTATTAAAATCTACAAACACTATTCTTTTAGATCCCTTACCCGATGCATAGCAAAAGTCAATGGCATCACTTATTTTAGACAATTCACTTTTAGAATTGATTGAATCTATAATATCATTGGAATAATCCATTGCAGTCAATAAAATTGGAACAGAGATTAGGCTGATAATTAGGATTACTATCATGGAACTTAAAACATATTCAAGTGATAATTGACCTTTATTGTCCATTCTAATATTTTTCATTGTCTTTACCTAAGATATTAAATTTAATTTAAAAAAATATTTTTATAAATCCTGAAATAATGGCTATAAAGTCTCCCAAGATTAAAAAACCCATATATCCAAGTGTAATGAAAGGCATGAATGGAATCTCAACCTTAATATTAAACTTAGGATTCTTGATTATATCCATTTTGTATAATGCATTTATTAATTTTATATCCTCTTTTGTCAATCCCATTCTGTTCAATGAAGAGAAATAATAGATATTCTCCTCTTGAATTGCATTCAAATTGATGTTTGAATTGCTCTTATTCCTTTCATCATTAATCCTATCATATGCAATCTGATTTTTAAAGTAATATTCATTTAACACCATACCTTCCTCTAAGCTCTCAATAGAAACTATTTTAGAAGTCAATTGACTAAATGCTAAGTTAGAATTTAAAATTGATAATCTTGTAAATGATTTAATATTTTTATTCCTTATTGCATCATAAATGATTGATATGAAAATCAATGCAAAAGCCATTAAAATACCATTTAAAAGTATGGAAATCACCTTTGGATATAAAATCAATTGATTAAGGATTGCTAGATTTAGATTTGAAAAATAATTTAAATTGATTAAATCCAAATCCAAAAAGGATAATGATAATGACAATCCAATGAAGAGCTTAAGGTCTCCACCTCCCCAAAAGCCAATATGCCATAGGAAAAATGAAATGACAGTGGTTAAAGCTGTTAAAGCTATGGAAAATATGAATATGAATGGATTGCTAAAAGATATGCCTAAGATTAAATTAAAAAATAAACCGTATATTAATAGGATTAAGCTTAATTTATTAGGAATTATTCCAAATTTCAAATCATAATAATCAGCAATCAATAGAATTAATAGTATTAAGAACAAATGTATTTGACATGATTTTATTAAAAGATGAGAACTGCTAAAATAATGATTCACTAATAAATCCAGAATATTCCCAATAAAAATACAAGCATACAAGAGGAAACCTCCAATTTATACTATTAATCTTAAAAAAACTAATTTAATTAATTTAAATTGTTTTTATAAGACAATTATTAATTATTTTTTCATTATATTTAAATATAATAGTTTTTAGAATAAAATAAGTACCAATTGATTGTTATATTTATTTTTAAATGTAAATTGATGTTAAATTAAAAAAATAAAGCCACATTGGAAAAATCTATCTAATTAAAAAATTATAATCAAAATGTAAAATAAAAAAATTTTAAAAAAAAATAAAATGAGTTATTGAAAATTAATGCTATTTAATAAAGGAATAGGCCTCAGATAGAATTACTGAAGCGTTTTCCACTACAATACCATTATTTTTAAAAATGGATTTATAATCCACATTGTGCCTTATGCTAATGAATTCATAATCTTTGGATCTTGATTCCACAATCAAACGTTTTCCATCTAGTTTATAGACATGATTATCAACTTTTGAGCATTTTTCATTATGATTATCAATTCCTCTTTTTTCAAAGAGTTCCTCATTAGAAATCTTGACTATTCTTCCTTCTTGAATAAGGTCATTGAGGATATTTAAGACCAATTCAAAATCCAATTCCAAATCAATGGCTATCTCATCTAAAAAGCAATCATTATATTTTATAAAATAGCTTAAAACTTCTTTTTTTGCATCAAAATAATTTATTTCTCTGAAATTGGCAATCTTATAAGTCTTCAACTGTTCCCTTATCGCTTCCCTTAAGAAATCTGAAATGCTTAAGTAGTCGCCATTTTCTATTAGATTTATCAATTGATTATGTATATTTATTGGAACCTTTGTAGCTATTGTTTTTCCAATTTCTTTATTGTTTTTACTTATTTCGCTCATATTACCCCTTTAATAATTTATTTAATTGAATATGTTATTAAATAGGTCTTGATTCAATATAAAATGATTTGAAATGCGAAAAAAATAAAAATATCAATTGCACAATTGCACAAAATCACAATCGTGTAAAATCATAAAAATAGTTAAAAGTATAAAAATAGTTAAAATGATAAAAAATGTTAAAAAAAGAAATTAAAAAAAGTAAGAAATAAAAATATTATTTCTTATTATCAAAAGATGCCTTTACAAATGAAGCAAACAATGGGTGAGCATTATTTGGTCTTGATTTAAATTCTGGATGGAATTGACATCCAATAAACCAAGGATGGTCTGGCAATTCCACGATTTCAACCAAGAAGTCATCTGGAGTTGTTCCTGCAATGACAAGACCGTTTTCAGTTAAGACATCCCTGTATTCATTATTGTATTCATATCTGTGTCTATGTCTTTCTTGAATGAAGTCCTCTCCGTATGCCTCTTTTGTTTTGGTGCCATCAATCAATTTACAGTCATAAGCACCTAAACGCATTGTTCCGCCCATGTTCTTGATTTTCTTTTGCTCTTCCATCATATCAATAACTGGATATTCAAGGCCATCTTTGAATTCACTGCTGTTTGCACCATCCATTCCTATTCTTCTTGCAAATTGGATTACCATACATTGCATACCTAAACATATGCCGAAAATAGGAACTTCATTTTCAATTGCATAATCAACTGCCTGTAGCTTACCTTCCACTCCCCTATCACCGAATCCTCCAGGGATAAGGATACCATCAAGCTTGGAAAGCTCATCTTGGAAAGTTTTCAATTCATCTTCATTATCCACATCCACATCAGAACTAAGGTAAACGATATTCATTTTAGTTCCGTTTTTAGCTGCTGCGTGGTGCAATGATTCTCTTATGCTTATATAAGCATCTTCCAATTCCACATATTTTCCTACAATACCAATAGTTACTACTGGATCTTGAATCTTGAGTGAATCCACAATTTCTGCCCATTCATGTAGAGTATTCTTGTCATTTTCAAAATCAATTCCTAAATTAATCCTGTCTGAAATGAATTGGCCAGCGTTTTCCCTGTCCAATACCAATGGGACTTCGTAGATTGATTGAGCATCAGGAGTGTTTACAACAGCATCAAAGTCTACGTCACAGAAGTGAGCGATCTTTCTCTTAATATCATCGTCAATATGCTCTTGGCTTCTTAAAACAATCATATCAGGGTTGATACCCATACTTCTGAGTTCTTTTGAAGAGTGTTGAGTTGGTTTTGTCTTGAATTCACCAGCAGCATTCAAGTAAGGAACAAAGGTTACGTGTACAAACATCACATTTTGAGAGCCTTCCTCATTTCTCAATTGCCTTAATGCCTCGAGGAATGGCTGACTTTCAATATCCCCTACAGTACCTCCCAATTCAACAAGGACAACGTCGTAATTGTCTTTAGCAGAGATTTCACGAACCATTTCCTTGATTTCATTGGTGATATGAGGGATAATCTGTACACAAGCTCCGAGGAAATCACCTTTTCTTTCCTTGGAAATAACTGACTGATAAACCTTACCGGTAGTGATGTTAGATATTCCTGGAAGCTCTACATCCAAGAACCTTTCATAGTGACCTAAGTCAAGATCAGTTTCCATACCATCATAAGTTACAAACACTTCCCCATGCTGATATGGGTTTAAGGTACCAGAATCCCAGTTTAAATATGGGTCAATCTTAATTGCTGCAACATTCAAGCCGTATGAACGTAATATACGACCAATGGATGCAGAAGTAATTCCTTTTCCTATGGAACTAACTACTCCACCAGTTATTATAATATATTTTGTCAGACAAATCCACTCCTAAAAAATTTAATATTGATTTTTATATGAATTTTTCATAAAATTATTATAAAAAAATCCATAATGAATACTCAATAAAATATTAGTTTAATTTATTATATAAAACTTATCTTATGAATCTAATATTTGAAAAATTTAAAGGAATTATGATTTTAGATAAGCATATAAAAAGAGCATTATTAAGGCTTAAAATTTAAAATAAAGACAAAATAAGATTTTTAAAAATAGTTAAAAAAATATATTAAAAAAAAGAAAAGAAAAAAGGTTAAAAAAAGTGAAATCATAAAATGTTGTTGAAGAATTTTCCCCATTTGATTCCACGTTTATGTGCTTGAATCTTCATTTCATAAGAATCATCAAGTGGAGAATACTCTTTTTCCAAGATTTTCTCTTTAGCTTCAAAGTCATATGCAGTATCTTTTAATTTGTCAATGACCTCCATTTCAGCAGTTACTTTTTGTAATTCTGCAGTTAAATCATTGCCAGATTTTTTCATTTCATCTTCTAATTCAGATTTTTTGATGATTAACTGTTCAAGCCTATCTTCAAGAAGCTGATCATTGCGAACTCCATATTGATCACGTAAATAGAAAATCAAGTCTATAGCTTCACCAATGCTTAATCCATTTTCTTGCATGATTTGATATCTTTTAAATTGTTCATCATTTAATTCTGCAGTAATTTCATTTGCCATGTTAAAACCTCGTTAATAATCACAAAAAATTTTTAATTTATTAATTATTTATAATGTTTATACTTTATTGTATTTAACTATGTTTAATAATTTTCATTATTTCATTGTTTTTGATGACTTTCCAAAAATGAAGATGCAGCCAAAACATTCTCCTTGAATTGTGGATTTATCTCAGTCAAGAATCCCATGAATGACTCTGCAATGTCTTCATTTTCATAGTCTATCTCATATTCCTTTTCAATGCCTAAGAAGTCATTAATCCACTCTTGGGGAACGTTTATAAATGGAAATATGATGTCCTTATCCTTTAAGTCCAAATCATAAATATTAGATAAGTCTAATTTCCTATCCCATTCAATTCCCTTTCCATCAAAGATATCATTAAGGATATGATTTACTTCCTGATTCAGGTTCAGTGGGGAAATGACTGAATCAAAGTCATCTGCACAGGTATTTTCATCATATTCAATAAATCTTATGCCATATTTTCTTGAATAAGGCTCGATCACTATGTATAAAAACTTGTTGTAATCATTATCCATTCTTGGAATGAGAATCCTTTCCTTTGGGCTTAAGGACTCTGCCAATGTCTTTGAAGACCTTGAACAGATCTTTTGAAAAAGAGATGACCTTACAACCTCCATATCGGGATAATGCTTGTTGAAGGTTTCTCTTCTTTTTTTGGAAAACTTTGAAAAGCGGAGATTTTCTATATAAAGCTTAATGTCTCCTTCATCATCAAAGAAGCTAACAAAACGGGTGTCAACACCTATTTGCTTTAAGAACTTCATAACATCCTTCTTTGAATCGGACAGTTCCTTCTCTTCATCTTTCAAAACAAAATTTGATAGAAAATCATCCATAATATCACTGAAAAATTAAAATTAAAGTTAAAATAAAAATTAAAATCAAATACCTAAAGCATCCAATAATGCCTTTTCCATAACATCCACTGGCGCTTCACGACCTAACCAGATTTCAAAGCTTCTGATTCCTTGATACAATAGCATCTTATATCCATAAACAACTTCAGCATTGGCTTTTAATGCCTCCTTTATCAAGGATGTTTCCATAGGAGTGTAAACGATATCATTTACAACAAGCTCCTCATGAAGCATATCTGCACTTGCAATTGCCTTATCATCCACATTCGGATACATTCCAATAGGTGTTGTGTCTATAAATATGTCTGAACTGTCCAATTCCCTTTTCAGATTCTCAATTTCACAGCTATTTATAGTTATATCAATACCTGCTTCACTTAAATTGGATTCCAGATCATTTGCAAGTGATACAGCTTTTTCGAAATTACGATTCAATATTGACAGCTCATCTATTCCACTGCTTGCTATCTGAAATGCAACTGCTCTTGCTGCTCCACCTGCACCTGTGATGGTAACTTTTTTGTTATTTATTGAAGTTTTTTCCTTAATTGCACGGACACATCCATATCCATCAGTGTTAAATCCTTTTGTTGTAACACTTGTTTCATTATTTTGATTGGATGACTCATTATTTTCATCAAAATTAAATTGAATGGTGTTTACTGCACCAATCATTGAAGCTACTGAATCGATATCATCAAGGTGTTTCATGACATTGGTTTTATGGGGTATTGTTACATTCAAACCTTCTATTCCCATAGCCTTTGCACCTTGAATGCATTCACCTAATCTGTCTTCCTTAACATGGAAGGGAAGATAAATGTAATTAAGACCTAATTCACTAAGTCCTGCATTATGCATAGCTGGAGAGAAAGTGTGTTCAATAGGGTCTCCAATAACTCCCAATATTTTTGTTTTTCCATCTATCACAATATCACCTATATTTAAAATCCAATTATCATCATCAAATTCAATGATTCCTTTAAAAATCCAACTGTTCTGCTATGCAAAGTCTGCACACAGAATTTGGAGTATTCATATTAGCCTCTTTAACTGGGCAATAATAGACTCCATTTTCCATAATGACCTCTAAAGAGCCAGGGAAAGGAGTTCCAATAGGATGAATAGGCTCATCAAGCACAAATGTAGTGTAAAGGGATACCACCAAATTAATTAGTGGGCTTTTGTTTTTTCTATCTGTAGAAATAGATTTGTAAATATCCTTTAAATTGTTTAGTTTTTCTACAAAGTCATCCCTATTGAAATAATCATTATAAACTGTATCATTACTTCTTATTTCCTTTACTCTATTTAGGAAAAAGTCTATATAGATCTTTTTGCTTTTTTCCTGATAGGATTCCTGAACATATTTGTTGTTTTCAATTATATCCGCAGATATTATCATCAAATCAAAAACAGACACATCAACAAGCTCTTCCTTTAAGACAATCATAAGATCGTCCTTTGATATTTTATCATCTTCACATATCAATGCATCAAACTTTTCAAACATCTTATCACAAAGTATATATGACTATAAACCTCTTATTTTTAAAAAATCATAAAGTGTAAAATTATAGGACTATATAATGCTTATTTTTAAAGAATAATCCTTAACTGCTTGCATTCAATTTAGGATCATAATCTATCTCACGTGAAATGCAGATATTGCAAACAGCTCCTTCCGTATTCTTTTGAGTTGCCTTAACAGGACAATAATAAAACTTACCTAACTTTTTTATCTTCAAATTGCCTGGGAAAGGAGTATCCAGTGAATGAATAGGCTCATTCAATATGAAAGTTGCATATAAGGAAACCAAACAGTAAATAAGCTGTACCTTATCCTTATCAAAATCCACACCATCATAAACATTATGCAAATCCTCTAATGACTTTTCAAACTGTTTTTTATCAATCCTATCCTTTTTGCCCCTGCTGTCATAATCGGTATTGTCCTTTTTAATATTGTTTATATGGCCAATGAATTGCTTGACATAAGCTTGACGGAAGTCATCTTGATATTTATCCTGTACAAACTCCACATCCTGAAGTATATACTTATTGGCATCCATCAAATCAAAAACAGATATCTTTTGAGCTTTTTCCTTTAAAATAGCCAACAGCTCATTCTTTGAAATCTTTTTATCCTCTAACAGTTCATGCAATTCTTCAAACATAATTCACACTTAATTTTTTTATAATAATTTATAGTATTTTATCATTTAAAATTTTATGTATTATTCATTATAATTTATTAAAAATTCATGTAATTTTTCTTATTCAATAATTTAGAACTTAATTAAATTTAAAAAAAGAAAAATAAATCTAAAAAAATTAAAAAAGATAGGCAAATCTAAGAAAAAATTTAAAAAAAGAAAAAGTAGTAGATGTTATTAAACATCTACCTAATGGTTATTTTTGCCTTTTTGCTTAATTTGTTGTAGTATTTGTTTCCTGCAAATTTGATGACTGCATTATATTTGCCTTTTTTGGTTAATTTAGTGATTTTAAAGGTTGCTTTTCCTTTGCTGTTGGTTGTTGCCTTGTAGGTTTTTTTGCCAACTTTCAAGGTGAGCTTGGTCTTTTTCATCACTTTCTTAACATTGTTTTTAAGGGTAACAGTGTACTTTTTGGTTTTCACATTAACCTTAAAGGTCTTTGCTTTTGCAGTCATTTTAGGAGTTGCCTTTTTGACCACAACTTTTACGGATTTTGAAGCAGCCACATAGTAAGCATTTCCAGCATAAGCGATTTTTACTGTGTAGGTTTTTGGCACTAATTTAGCTACATTTATTTTTATTTGACCGTTTTTATCGGTTGTGTATGTTTTTGCAGTACCTAAGTTTACGGTTACCTTTATACCGCTTAACACTCTGTTTTTACCATCTTTTAAAGTGATGACCAAATATTTGTTGTTGTTATAAATAGCAGTAACTGAACTTGCTATTAATTTAGCAGGGTTTTTAGCAACTGTAATTGTTGCACTTGCAGGTGCTACATTAATGTTTGTAATGCTTAATATAGCATTGTATGTTCCTACAGGCAAATTAACAACCCAACCTTCTCCAGTCAATACAGAGTAATTGCCAACAAATGTACCATTTTTATAAATGCTGATTACAGCATTTAAACCATTAAATAATTGATTGCCATCTGCAAATTTGAATGTGAACTTTTCACCATAATTATATACAGTGCTAAAGTCAGAAGCACTTAATACCGGAGTAAAGGACTTACAATTATCATCTTTCATAGTTTCACTAGAATCATTAGTGCCTTCAACTGAAGCAGAATTCAAAGCAAAAGTACAATTTTCAGCAGCACCATTGAACATTGCTCCACCTTCATTACCTGCGGTGTTGCCTATGAAAGCACAGTTGGTTGCATCAGAATAATACATTGCTCCACCAAGAGTTTTTGCATTGTTGCTGATGAAGTTGCAATTGCTTGCACTACCATATTCTATTGCTCCACCAACACCTGTGGTTGCTTTGTTTTCTGTGAAGTTACATTTGATTGCAGTACCATAAAATATTGCTCCTCCATCAGAAGCGGTATTTCCTATGAAGTTACAGTTTTTAGCAAAATTACTTGCATCATCAACCCCACGGAAAGCACCTCCAGAAGAGCTTGCTCTGTTTACTATGAAGTTACAATCGGTTGCATTACTTTTATAAATAGCTCCACCTTCATTAGTTGCAGAGTTGTCTATGAAATTACAATTGATAGCAGAGGAATTAACCATTGCTCCACCATTATCTGCATTATTATTAATGAAAGTACATTTCTCAGCATTACCCTCTAAAATAGCACCACCCTCAGTAGCAGAATTACCAGTGAAAATACAATTAGTTACATTACCTCCATAAAGAGCACCAGCTTTTTCTGAAGTATTATTAATAAAATTACAATATATAGCATTACCACAATCAATAGCACCACTATACTCTCCTGCAGAATTATCAGTAAAATTACAATTTTTAGCAGTGCACTCAGCATAATCATCAACACAAATAGCACCACCCCATTCGCCAGCAAAATTACCAGTAAAAGTACAATTTATAACAGTACCCTCACTTTCATAATAATAAAGGGCACCACCACGATCTGCAGAATTACCAGTAAAAGTACAATTTATAACATTACACTCACCATCAATACCTGTAGCAATAGCACCACCATCATATTCTGCAGAATTATCAGTAAAAGTACAATTTATAACTGTAACATTACCAAATGAACAAATAGCACCACCATAGTTGCCAGTATTTACACAATCAGAAGCATTAGCATCTACGAAATTAATGTTTTTGAATGTTACTATACAACCTGATTCAACAAAGAAAATACGTGCTTGATTATTTCCATTAATTGAATGGCCATTTCCATTAATAGTTAAATCACGATCAATGTAAATACCCTCTTTGAAATCAGTTTCATCAAATTGGTAATAATCTATAGATAAATTAACCTCATCACCACTATCCCCAATAGTCTTATTTAACATGGAAAAAGGTCTAGGAATTGGAGGAAGAGGAGGTGTATCCCCATCAGTTAAAATGTTCTCATCGCTTTCAATATCTCCAAGATCAGCATCATCGATGCTTTCCTCTAATATAGGTTCATCAATTGTATCAGCAATCACATCACTTGCTGCATCATCTGCCGCACTTACTGCAGATAGACACAGTAAGCTAACAAGGAATATCATTGCTATAAATAAAAACTTCCCACTCTTCATAAAAATCCTCCTAAATAAAATTTAGAGTTAATACTATGTTTATATAAATGATTATATAATTTTATCTAAAAAAATGGATATTATTTAGTATTCAATTAAATATCTGAATATTTTTCAAATCTTAACTGAATTAACTCCAATGGATTTAAGAAAATATTAAAATATCATTATAATATCAACAACTATTATATAAAATAAATATTAAATATAATATTGTTAAATGATTAACTATTAATAAAAATATACATTTATTATTGACACATTAATCTGATAAAAATTATTTAAAAACATTGGAGAGTCTATAATTGAATTTGAAAGACCAAGAGGAACAAGGGATTTCCTCTTCGAAGAAATGAGAGAAAGGAAACAGGCGGAAGACATCTTAAGAAATGTATTTGAAAACTATGGTTTTGGTGAAGTGCAGACACCTTTATTTGAAGACTTGAAATTATTCACTACAAAATCAGGAGAGGAAATTGTAGATCAATTATACAACTTCAAGGATAAGGGAGACAGAGACCTTGCACTCAGACCAGAGATAACTGCCCCTATTGCAAGATTATACTTAAATGAATTACAGAAAACCTCAAAGCCAATCAAGATTTACTACTATGGAAGCTGTTTCAGATATGAAAGACCACAAAAAGGCAGATTCAGACAATTTTGGCAATTCGGATGTGAATTGATTGGTGCAAAGACTCCAGAAGGTGAAGCTGAAGTAATAGCTATGTGTAACAATGCTATTGAAGAGCTTGGAATCACTACTGCAGAATTCAATGTAAACCACTTAGGAATCATTAGAGGATTATTCGCTCACTTTGATATTGATACTGCTACACAAAGAGAAATCATGGTTGTCATCGATAAGGGAGATAAGGATCTCCTAAAAGAATCATTGATTGGAGAAAACCCTATCATCAAAGACAAGCCAGAATTAAACAAAGTATTGTTCAAGCTTATGGATATGGTTGGTGACTCATCAATTATCACAGATATTGAAGAGCTCGTATCACCTTACGAAGAAACCAAGGAAGCTCTTGAAGAGTTCAAGGAACTTGTAAAGACCCTTGAAAGTTTCCAAGTCTTCAATTACAAACTTAATCTTGGAGTTGCAAGAGGACTTGACTACTATACTGGAATAGTGTTTGAGGTATATGTGGAAGGACTTGGTGCACAAAAGCAAGTGTGCGGTGGAGGAACTTACAATCTCGTTAAATTATTTGGAGGAGAAGACGTTGTCTCTACAGGATTTGCATTAGGATTTGACAGATTAATGAATGCAATCGAAGAGCTTAATGGAAAGCCAGAACTTGAACCTATAGTAAGCACTTATGTTGCAGCTATTTCAGACTCTACAAGACAGGATGCATTCAGCATAGCACAGGATTTAAGAAAGGCAGACATTCCAACTGAAGTTGACTTGTCCAGAAAGAAATTCAAGAAGATCTTGGCTTATGCAAACAAGACTGACGTTAAATACACTGTTTTAGTTGGAGAACGTGACTTGGAAGAAGGAAAAGTTACCGTTAAGGACATGCTCTCTGGAGAACAGGAATTAGTTGATATTGATAATGTAGTAGATTACATTAAAGATAAATTATACAATTAAGAAAAATATGCAATTTTAATTATTAATTTTTATTTTATAATAAAGGTGTGACAATGGAATTGAATTTCAGACTTAACATGGGTGGAGAAGATTTAGTAATCGGTATTGCACAAGATTGGCAAACAAACGAAGTCTTGATGGTGGCTTTCATGAATAAGGAAGCTGTAGAGCAAACCTTAAAGACCAAAAAGGCACACTACTACTCCACTTCAAGACAAAAGCAATGGCTAAAGGGAGAAAGCTCTGGAAATGTTCAAACCGTTAAGGAAATGTACATTGACTGTGATGCAGATGCAATCATAATGAAGGTTGAGCAAATCGGTGCAGCATGCCACGAAGGATACAGATCTTGCTTCTTTAGGCAATTGGACATAGATAAGGAGAATATTGACATTGACAATCTTACAGATGATGATATTAAAATAATCTCAGAAAGATTGTTTGATCCAAAGGAAATGTATGGATAATATTTAAAATTATTAAAATAATTGATAAACCTCAAAGGAGGTGAAAATATGGATTTTAATGAATATGAATACAATAGCGATTATAATGATGAAGATGACTTGAATGATGAAATAAAGAGAATCGTACCGGATACAAGTGCAATCATAGAAGGAAATGTGGAAAAGATAATAAATGAAAAAGGATTGAACTATCCTGAAATCATCATACCAGAAGCAGTAATCGCTGAACTTGAACATCAAGCTAACAATCAAAGACCTACAGGAATCAGAGGTCTTGAAAATATTAAGAAACTTCAGGATTTAGCTGAAATCGGCAAAATGTCCATAAGAATAACTGGCCGAAGACCTACTAAATTTGAAAAGGACAATGCAAAACTTGGAGAAATAGATGGATTAATCAGAGATGTTGCAAAGGATGAACTTGCACTACTCTTAACAAGCGATAAGATTCAGGCTAAAACTGCAGAAGCTCAAGGAATACCTACCATTTACTATGCACAGGAATACAAGGGAGCAATAGATTTAAAGATAGCTAAATTCTTTGATGAAGACACAATGAGTGTTCATTTAAAGGAAAATGTTGTACCAATGGCTAAAAAGGGAAAGCCAGGACATATTGAACTTGTAAAGCTTGCAGATGAGAAATTCACTTACAAGCAATTGGAGCTTATTGCAGAGGAAATCCTTGAAAAGGAAAGGTATGATCCTAAAACATACTTGGAAGTTGATAGGCAAGGGGCTATTGTAGTGCAATCAAGAGACCTTAGGATATCAATAGCTAGACCTCCTTTCTCTGAAGGATTGGAGATTACTGCAGTAAGGCCAGTAGCTGAAGTTTCACTTGACGATTATCATTTATCAAGTCAATTGATTGAAAGATTGACCAACAGTGCAAGAGGAATATTGATATCCGGTTCACCTGGAGCGGGTAAAAGTACATTTGCACAGGCAATAGCTAAATTCTATGATGAAGACTTGAACAAGGTAGTTAAAACCATGGAATCTCCAAGAGACTTGCAGGTTGGAGATACAATAACCCAATATGCCCCTCTTGAAGGGGATATGGAAAACACTGCAGACATATTGCTATTGGTCAGACCTGACTTTACAATCTATGATGAGCTTAGAAAGAACCATGACTTCAAGATATTTGCAGACATGAGACTTGCAGGTGTAGGAATGATTGGAGTTGTTCACGCTACAAGGCCTATCGATGCTATTCAAAGGATTGCAAGCAGAGTTGACTTAGGTACCATTCCATCAATCGTAGACACTACAATCTATATTGAAGATGGAGAGATAAGCGCAATATATGAAAACAAGCTTACTGTAAAAGTTCCAACAGGCATGGAAGAAAGAGACCTTGCAAGACCTGTAATTGAAGTGAGAGACTTTGAAAGCGGAACTTTAGTTAACGAAATCTACACTTACGGTGAACAGACTATCGTAATGGACATTGGAATGGTTGAAAAGTCCAAAAAGGCAACTAAGAAGGATAAAACACCTGTACAATTGATTGCTGAAAAGGAAATCCTAAGGACCATGAAAAGAATAGCTCCTAAGGCCGCTATTGAAGTGAGCATGGAAAACGACAGAAGGGTCAACATTTACATGAGTGAGAAATACATTCCTAAAATCATTGGAAAAGGCGGAAAGAGAATCACCGAACTTGAAAATGAGATTGGAATTAGCATGAATGTTGAACCTCTTGAAAAGGCACCTGACAGCTTTGCTGAAAGACTTTCAAAAAGGTCTAAAAAATCTAAAAAGGATAAGAAAGACAAGCATAAGAAGTCTAAAAAGTCCCAATTGAAAGAGTATAATGATAATATTGATGATTACATTATCGATGAAGGAAAGAAGGATTACAGCAAGGACAATTACTTTGACTTAAGTGAAGATTCAGATGACTACGATGACGATTATGATGAAGGAGAAACATCTGAATTTTATTATGAAGTCTTTGAACTCTATCCTGAAATAAGAAAAGACCATCTCGTATTGCCTATTGGCAAAAAATACATTGGCTGTGCTTTTGACATTCTTTTGGAAGATAAATATTTATTCACAGCAACAGTAGGAAAAAGAGGTTATGTAAAGCTTCATAAGAATCTTGACCTGACTGAAGAGATAATGGAAGGATTAGATCAAGGATTAAGAGTTGTTGCAAGAGTTAGAGATTAAAAGGATGATAACTGTTGCAAAATTAAATATTATTTAAATATTAGAGGTAAAATGATGAAATTAGGAGCTTCAGTATTCCCAAGAAAGATGATTCCTATAGAAAAATCATTGGAATACTTCGAATCAAACAGGTATATTGACTATATGGAACTCTTTCATGACTATCCTAACAGGGATATGAATGAAGAAAAGGACTTAATAGATAAGATGAACTCCTATGACTTGAAATATACTGTTCATGCTCCATTCATTGAAGTGAATCCTGCCTCTGTCAATCCGGCTCTTTCAAAAGCGGCAATTGAGGAGATAAAAAGATCAATAGACCTTGCAAATACACTTGACAGTGATATAGTTGTAATTCATCCAGGAAGAAGCATATTCAATAATGACAAGGAATACATGAAAGAAGTTTATGCCATAGCAGAAAAGAACCTTAAGACCATTGGTGAATATGCTAAGGACAATGGAGTGCATACCTGCATTGAGAACCTTCCAAGACTAAGGGGATTCATGTATCAGGACATCAATCAGCTCCATGACTCTCTGGAAAGAACTGATTTGCCTATGACATTGGATATAGGCCATGCTTATACAGCAGGATTTACTGTAGATGATGTATATTTTGATAACATCAAGCACATCCATATCCATGACAATGACGGTGTTCATGACTCCCATCTTCCTTTAGGAGATGGAATAATCGACTTTAAGAAGTTCTTTGAAATATTCTCAAAAAACAACTATGATGGAATCTATAACTTTGAATTGAGTTCAAAAGATTACATTGAAAAGAGCATCGAATATCTGAAAAGCTTAAAATTAATATAATATTTATAAATGATTAAAAATTGAGGTAAAAAAATGAAAATAGGGGCTTCAATGTTAGCAACAGAAGACAGAACAATAGAAGAAGCTTTAGAATACTTTGATAGCAATAAATATATTGATTATGTTGAAATAGTGCATGATTATCCTTATAGAGATATTAATGACAATAGTGAATTAATAGACCTTATTAACTCATATGACTTGAAATACACTGTTCACGCTCCATTCATTGACATCAATATCGCTTCCTTGAATCCAGCTGTTGCAGAATTTTCCGTTAACGAAATAGAGAGGTCTATCGATCTTGCAAACCTGATTGACAGCAATCTTGTAGTTGTTCATCCTGGAATTCTTGGATTCCATGGAAGAGGTAGGGAAGAGATTGTATATCAAATATCTGAGGAACACCTTAAAGTAGTTGGGGATTATGCAAAAGACAGTGGAGTTGATGCATGCATTGAAAATCTCCCCAACATCACTGACTTCATGTTCATGGATGTGAATCAACTGAATGATACATTAGTTAAACTTGACCTTCCTATGACTATGGATATAGGTCATGCCCATACAAATGGATTCACTCCAGATGAAATTTACTTCGACTCAATTAAACACATACATGTGCATGATAATCCTGGTGATGATGACACACACCTTGCATTAGGTGATGGGACTTTTGATGTAAATGGGTTCTTTGATGTTTTTACTAAGAAAAAGTATGATGGCATCTACATGTTAGAGTTAATGTCTGTAGATTTCATTGAAAAAAGTTTAGAATATATGAAAAATTTAGGATTAATTAAATAAAACTTAAAAAAAAATTAATTATGCAAATTAGCATATATAAAAAATAAGAAATTTAATTATAATCATAATAATTACAAAAATTCAAAAATTACACAAAAACAAAAAGGTTAGAATATGTGGAATGAAGAAATTGAATGCATGTCAAGAGAAGACATTTTTGAACTTCAGTTGAAGAAGTTGCAAGCTACTGTAAAAAGGGCATTTGACAAGATCCCATTTTACACAGAAAAGTATACCAATGCAAATGTTTTCCCTGAAGACATAGAAACCTTAAAGGATATTGAAAAGTTGCCATTCCTTACTAAAGATGATTTAAGAGCATGTTATCCATTTGGAATGTTTGCAGTTGATAAAAAGGAAATCATAGAGGTACACTCCTCATCCGGAACTACTGGAAAGCCTGTCGTAAGCGGATACACCCAAGGAGACATTGATAATTGGGGAGAAATCGTTGCACGAGGGCTTACTATGATGGGTCTTGATGAAGACGATATCATACAGAACACTCATGGTTACGGATTGTTTACAGGTGGATTCGGTGTTCACTATGGTGCTCATAGATTAGGAGCTACAATCATCCCTATTTCAACTGGACAGACCAGAAGACAAGTTGAAATCATGGCAGACTTCGGAACTACCTGCCTTATTTTCACACCATCCTATGGTATCTACCTTGGAGAAGTTGCTAAAGAGGAAGGAATAGACTTTGAAAAGCTCGGTCTTAAGGCAATTGGTTTTGGAGCTGAAATGTGGACAGCTGAAATGAGAGACCGAATCGAGGAAACATTCAAGACCAAAGCTTACAACATCTATGGACTTACCGAATTGATGGGTCCTGGAATCGGTATGGAATGTTGTGCACAGAACGGTTTGCACATTGCAGAAGATTTCTTCTATCCTGAAATCATTGACCCAAACACAGGAAACACCTTGCCTGAAGGAACTCACGGTGAATTGGTATTGACTAACCTTGAAAGGGAAAGCATGCCTATAATCAGATTCAGAACAAAGGATCTCACTGCACTTCACTATGACACCTGTGAATGCGGTAGGACACTTGCAAGAATGGAAAGGATCACTGGAAGGTCTGATGACATGATTAAGGTTAAAGGAGTGGCTGTATTCCCATCACAAATCGAAAAGGCACTTCTTAAGGTCAGTGACATCGAGCCTCACTATCAAATCATCGTTACAAGACCGGATATAATGGATGAAATTGAAATTAAAGTAGAAGCTTCAGAAGCTCTTTTCTCAGACGACATCAAAGAGATGATGGGTGTAAAACGTAAAATTGGTGAATACATTCAAAATGAGATTGGAATTGCAGTAAATGTTAGTTTAGTAGCACCTAAGAGCATTCCAAGAAGCACAAAAGGTAAAATACAAAGAGTGATTGATAAACGTAATTTACATTAATTAGGGAGTTTTAAAATGTATAAAATAACACAATTATCCATATTTTTGGAAAACAAAAGAGGGAATCTTTATAACACATTAGATTTGCTTGCTGCAAATGACATAAACATAAGAGCTTTATCATTAGCAGACACAACTGAATTCGGTATTTTAAGATTGGTTGTTCAAGACCCTATAAAAGCTAAAAAAATACTTGAAGAACACTGGTACATTGTTAAAAACACTCCAATCGTTGGAGCTGAACTCGATGATACCCCTGGTGGATTGTCTTCTGTCTTAAAGATATTGAATGATGAAGAGATTGATCTTGAATATCTTTATGCATTCACTCATGAAAAGACTGAAAAAGCTATTCTATTATTGCAAGCAGAAGATTTGGACAATCTTATAAACATTTTAACTGCTTATAAGGTTCCTCTTGTACCAGCTGAAGAAGTTTATAATTTATGATTAAATTATAAACTTATTTTTCTTTTTTTAAAATCAAATTAACCAATCCATACGAAAAATCTTTTTTAAAATATTAATTGATTAAAAATAGTCTAAAAGTAAAAAAAATAGATAAAAATAGTTAAGATAAATAAAATACTCTTTTTAAAAAAAATAGATAAAAATAGTTAAGATAAATAAAATACTCTTTTTAAAAGAATAGATAAAAAGAAATTATAAAAAAATATAGAAGTTAAAAAATTATTCTTCTTTTAGACTTTCTCTGACTTCTTCTGTAAGCTTTCCAATCTGTTCTGCAGCTGATTGGAACTTTTTAGTCTCATAATCATTCATATGAATAGGAACAATCATAGCATTTCCTTTCTTGGATAAAACAGAAGGAACACCTAAGGAAACTCCCTTGACACCAGCAATTTCACCATCCAAATACAAGCTTACAGTCAATATCTTATGGGAATTTGTAATGAGTGTAATGATCAGGTTTGAAATAGCATAGGCAGGACCATACTCAGTAGCTCCCTTCTTGGAAATGATAGTGTTTCCCGCATTTCTAAGGGTCTGAATGATTTCCTTGATGTCCAATTCCACCTCTCGAATAAAGTATTTCAATGGAATACCACCAATGGTGGTTGAACTTAAAAGAGGAACCATATTGTCTCCATGCTCACCGATAACCCTTGTATGGATTTCACTGCTGTTGATGTTCAAACGTCTTGCAAAGTAATTTTTGAGTCTTAAGGAATCCAAGTGGTTTCCTACACCAATGACCTTATCCCTATCGAAACCAGAAGCGTCCAAAGCGATAGTGGTCATTACATCCACAGGATTTGTAGCAACCAAAATAATGGCATCTGGCGCATGAATGGATATCTGCTTAGCATAATTGGAAACTATTTTAGCATTTACAAAAGCCAAATCCCTTCTGCTCATGCCCTCATGCCTTGGAGCACCTGCAGAAATCAATACAATGTGAGAATCTGCAAGATCTTCATAATTGCATGATGGGGTGAGTAAACAATCAATATCCTCAGCAGCCAATGCATCATACATGTCATAGCTTTGGCCCTTTGCCTTGTCAATGCTTTCAGGTCTTGCAAACAATACAACTTCACTTATTGTATCTGCTCTAGCCAATTTGAAAGTAACGTTTTTACCTATTACACCGGTTGAACCCATTACACTTACCTTTACCATAATTTGCCTCCTTAAGGTCAATTTTGATTAAAATAATAAATCACTTAATATAGTTATATTATTTTATTTCTAATAGAAATAGTTTACTAAAAATAAAACAAAATTAATTTTAAAATAATATAAAAAAAGATAGTTTTAAAACTTAAAGTATAAGAATTCAAATAGAATTCTTAACTTTAAATTTTTCCCATAAACCGGAGTTTGAAATAAACTCTAAGTAATATTATATTTTTAGAATATATAATCTTTACTTATTTATGAAGGGAAAAAAACTACCCAATGAAAATATTAAACAAAATTTTTTTTAAAATTCAACAGCAAGTTACAAATTTATTTCATTAGCAAAATGAAAATTTTCAAGATTTCTAATGAATATCCAAGAATGTCTTTAAAATGTTCTTTAAAGACTTCAAAAGAATGTTTAAGAATTTCTCCAATTTCAGTTTTCATTTTATGCCTCCGGTTTTGGGTATATTTTCTGCAGGCATAAAAAACCTTCAATTGATACTTAATTTTCATTATTAATAAGTATTATAGTTTTTTTAGGAGTTTACTTTCATTTTAATTGTTACATTATAATTATTCAATCAAATTGATGTTATTTCATAAAAATAAGAGATTAAATAATTGTTTAAATTTAGAGAAAAATAGTTTTAAAAATAGATAATTAGAAAAAATTAAAAAATAAAAAAAGAAAAGAATAGATCAAATCTATTCTGCAGTTCCACGACCTGCGAACTCTTCATTGAGTTTGTATAATAAAGAGTTGTCGTCGCCAGCTAATTTGAGTTTAGCTAAGTTTTCCATAGCGTTTTCTTCTTCTTCAACTTGTTCTTCTACGAACCATTGCAAGAAGTTGTTGGTTGCATGGTCTTTTTCTTCAATAGCTAAGTCAACTAAATCATTGATTAAGCCGGTAACCATTTTTTCGTGGGATAAAACATGTTCGAATGCTGCAAGTGGAGATTCCCATTCGGTTTGTGGAGCTTCAATTGCAGTAAGGGTTACGCTTGCCCCTCTTCTAATGATGTAATCATAGAATTTCATACCATGTTCTAATTCTTCTGCAGCTTGTACTCTCATCCAGTTAGCAAATCCTGCTAAGTCGATGTCTTCAAAGTAAGCTGCCATAGATAAGTATAAGTATCCAGAATATACTTCTGCGTTTAATTGAGCATTTAATGCTGCTTCCATTTTTTCATTTACCATTATAACACCTTAAAATTAAAAAAATAAAATTTTTATTAAATTAAACATTGAAATGATAATTTAATAATCATGATTAAAATTTATTTATTCTTCTACGAAATCTCCTTTTTCTGCACCGCATAATGGGCAAGTCCAGTCATCTGGTAAGTCTTCAAAAGCAGTGCCTGGTTCTACGCCATTATCTGGGTCGCCAGCATCAGGATTATATTCGTATCCGCAAATATCACATACAAATACCATTTTATTCACCTTCAATAAAATTAGAAGTCGTATACTAAAAAGTTTAAATCAATTATAATGCTTTAAACATAGTTTTTACTGCACCGCATAAAGGGCATCTGAAATCATCAGGTACGTCTTCCCATGCAGTTCCTGCTTCGACGTTTCTTCTTGATTCACCTTTTTCAGTGTCGTATATGTATCCGCAAACAGTACATTTGTATTCAGCCATAATTTTAACCTCCAATAATAATTAATAATATCTTTAATTCTAATAATATATAAATTGTTTTATTTTATTACAACTTATTTTAAAAAACAGAAAAAAGTAATAATTATTTAACTAAAATTACAGGGACTTTAGAGACTTTTAAAGCATTTTCTGCAACACTTCCAATTTTAGAATAATCAATATTCTCTTCCTTGTCCATAGACTTTCCAAAAGCTCCAAAGACAGCAATGTCCGGATTTATCTTTCTAATCATTGTTGCCATATCCTGAATCGGATCTGCAGTGATGATATGCTCAACTACAACAACATCCTTTTCCTTTCCCTTAGCTGTAATCTCATCAAGGACCGCTCCGCCAGCATCATCCAAGTCATCATATGAAAAGTCAAGAGCAAAATCCATAACATATAAAGCGGAAATCTTTGCACCGTATTTGCTTGCCAAATCAATAGCTAAATCAACTGCCTTGTCTCCACATTTGGAACCATCGCTAGCAACTAAAATATTCTTAAACATATTATCATCTTAAAAAGAATAAAAATCATTATTGAAAAAATAATTTAAAAAATTAAAAAATACTAAAAAATAAAAAATTAACTGATTACATCAAGTAATCAGCCTTACAGAATCCAATGAAGTCATCAACTAACCTGTCAACATCTTTAGTGTCATCTTTAAGAAGCCCTTGATCAATGAAGATAGCCCTGTTACTTAATTCCCTAATGAAGTCTGTATTGTGTGAAACCATTACAATGGTAGTTCCAAACTCCTTGCAGATTCTCTTAAGTGAATTGGTGACTGTTCTCAAGGTTTTTGGGTCCAAGTCTCCAAACGGTTCATCAAGTAATAAAATATCAGGTTTGGATACAAGCACAAGTGCAAGCATAGCCCTTACCTTTTGACCACCAGATAATTCAAATGATCTTCTTCCTAAAATGTCTAAAGGCAAGTCAAGTGCTTCAAAGAGGTCTGAAACTTGCTCTGCAATTTCAGTTTCAGGGAATTTAGGGAACAATTCATCTAAAATGCTTGGTTCAAGTCCAACTTGCTCAAGACGAGCTTTTGCTTCCCTTTCTGGAAGGTCTGTCAATTGATATAATGCATCAAGCAAGATGTCAGGCAATCCTTCTTCCTTAGCCCTTTCTTTTGCTTCCTGAACCATATCAAATCTTTTGTATCCTAATTTCTTAGCCAATTGGCTTTGAACGGTAGCCCAGTATACCAAAGCGAATTCCTGATGCATGAAACCGATGTTTCTTCTAACTTCCATCCTGTCAAGGCTTGCTTTTCTGATGTCTACCCATTTGGTTTCTCCATCCTTGTCAAGCTTGAAAAATACATCACCGCTGTCAGGCACATCCATACCACCTAACATACGAAGAAGAATTGTCTTACCTGCTCCACTTGGACCTACTAAAGATAGGACATCCCCTCTTTTTACTTCAAAGCTGATATCCTTCATGTGCAAAACATCTTTACCTTTAAGCAAATAGAACCTTTTATCCAAATCACATGCTTTAATAAGGGTTTCATCTGTAGATTCAAGTTTAATGTCAACAGGGTCTTCAATGTCTGATAGGAACTCATCAATGATCTCATCAACATCACCCTCTTTAGCAATTTCACCGTCTTCCAAAAGGATTACCCTTTCAGCTAAGAACTTATGAATCTCAGGCAAGTGTGATACTAAAACAATAGTGATGTTTAACTCTTCATTGATCTTTTTAACAGCATCCAAAATTTCCTGTTTTGTTTTAGGACATGCCATTGTAGCAGGTTCGTCAAGAAGCATTACTTTAGGCTTTTTAGCAAGCTGCCTTGCCATGATAAGTCTTTGTTTCTCACCACCACTTAATACGGAAGCCAAGTGACCAGACTTTTCCTTAAGGCCTACAAGCTCCAATAGTTCATAAGCTTCCTTATCGAATTGGTCATGAGCCAATTCAAAGTCGGTTCCTGCCTCATCACCGTATTTTGCACCGTATAGCTTTCTAACAACATTGTCAAGTACGGTTTCTGGCCAAATACCAAAAGATCTTTGCAAGTGAATTGCAGTTTCCTTTTTTACTTGATTGAAATAAAATTGAGTTGAATCCGGCTTTAGGGTGTATCTTTCTACTCTAACTTCACCTTCATCAAATTTTTCAACTCCTCTTAATATTCTTAAAAGGGTTGTTTTACCGGAACCGCTTGTTCCTAAAATACCTACGATTTCTCCTTCTTTAACTTCAAGATTAATGTTATTTAGGGCTTTCACTTCTTCCCCATTATCTAATTTGTATGATTTAGAAAGGTTTTTAATACTTATCATTATACCACGATTTAAATTTTTAAATGATTATTATTAATTGGAATAATTAATTTAATAATTTTTTTAATTTTAAATATATTAAAAATATTTATACATTATATAATATTAAATTACCTATATTTAAAACCTTTTCAAAATTCCTGAAAAAATTGAAAATAACGAAATCAAAGCAATATTGACTGTAAAATAAACTTAATTCATTCATAATTGATAAGATTTAAATAATATAAATCTTAAAATAAGATTAAGGGTTTACACCTTTATGTAAACTCCTTTATTGGGAAATTGAAACGTTGAAGAATCCTCCTTTTTGGATTCTTTTAACGTTAACTATTACTTGCTATTTTTTTATAATTTAAAAATTTTAACATACTCTAACTATTTCTCAAACTAATTTTTAAAAAAAATACTATTTTTACATAATTCAATTTAATATAAATATTCAAAAAAGATTGTTTTTTACAAAATAATATCAATATAGTAATTAAAATGTAAATAAAAGGCATAAAATTGGTTAAATTTATAAATAATTAATTTAAACTAATATCAAGGTTTCGATATCTAAAACAAATCCTCAATTTCCCAAATTAAAGGAGGTGAAATTATGGTCGTGACTTTGAGACAAGTTTTGCTTGTTATCCTTTTCATAATTCAAATGATCTTAATTTTCATTGAATAAACTGTAGTTTCACGATAGTCGAATTTTACAAAAAGTTAACAGGTTTGATTTGCCTTAGATATACTTTCATCCTTGTTAAAATAGTAAAATAAGTTAAAAAATACTAAAAAAGTAAATTAGAATTCAATTGGATAGAATTCTGTATAAGTGGAGTTTCTTTCTATTGGATCTCTTCCCAAGTCATTGACTAATTTAGTTAGGTCTCTGATACTTGCATTCACTCCATCTGGAGCTCCAGAAGCTTCAGACAATTCATCCCCGCCTAAAGTTCCACCTAAGTCATTAGCACCTGCCAAAAGAGAAACTTGAGCAAATCTAAAGCCCATCTTTACCCAAGAGACTTGAATATTAGGAATGATGTCTCTAAACATCAATCTAGCAACTGCATAAAGCTTTAAATCTTGAGTACCAGTAGCTCCCAAATCCCTTTGTCCTTCAAGGAATATTGGTGAATGCTCATGCATGAATGTCATTGGAATGAATTCATTGAATCCGCCTGTATCAAGTTGAATCTGTCTAAGAATATCCAAGTGTTCAACCCTTTCTTCCATAGTCTCTACATGACCGTACATCATTGTTGCAGAACCTGTGATTCCTGCTTTCTGAGCTATCTTAATGACATCAATCCATTCTTGAGTTGTAACTTTCTTTGGACAGATGATTTCTCTTGACCTATCCGTCAATATTTCAGCAGCGGTTCCAGGCAATGTGTCCAAACCTGCCTTTTTCAATATCTTGAACGCCTCATCTACAGGTATTTCACTATTTAATGCAGCATCTCTAATCATTGTTGGTGAAAATCCATGGATTTCAACTTTAGGGTAATGTGACTTAAGCAATTTCAAAAGATGCTCATAATACTCGATTGTTGCATCTTCAAGCACTCCACCCATCAAGGTGAATTCACGAGCACCATCACGATAACCTCCTTCAGCCTTATTCAAAATGCCTTCATCATCCAATAGGTAAGCTTCAGGATCATCCGGGTCCTTACCGAAAGCACAGAATCCACAGCGTACATGACAGATGTTTGTGAAATTGATATTGCAGTTATTGATGAAGGTGACCTTATCACCAACAATCTCTTCACGGACTGCATCTGCAGCAGCTAAAAGCGGATAAATTTCTGAACCCTTTAGGTTCATTAAGTAATTCCCATCTTCAACTGAGATAGGCTCATCAAAAGCGCTATCTAAAATCTTCTTAGTTTTGGATGCCACATTAATTCTATCGTACATAATTTTAAATCAGTTCTATATAACATATAAAGTTTTCTATGGATTGAAAAAAATAATTAATTTCGATAGGTTAAATGATTAGATTTTAACTAAAAACTGATTAAATTATTAATAAAGAAAAGAAAATATTTATTAAAGAAATTAAGTAAAAAATCAGACATTTTTAGATAAAAATGATTAGTATTATAGATTATCAAATCAATAGGATTTCATAAATAAATAAAATCAAATAATCAAATATTAATATTATAAGGGATATAAAGAGATACAATGAAGAAAGTAACACGTGGCTTATTAATTGGAAGAATGCAACCTGTTCATAATGGCCATATCCAAATTATAGAAAAAACATTGAATTTTGTTGATGAAGTTGTAATTGGTATTGGAAGCGCTCAGTTAAGCCATGAGCTAAAGGACCCATTTACAGCAGGTGAAAGGATTATGATGATGACTCAAGCATTGGATGATGCCGGTATCGATCCTAAAAGGTATTACATCATTCCTATTGAAGATATCAATAGAAATGCATTATGGGTTGCTCAAGTCAAGATGCTGACTCCTCCTTTCTGTAAAGTCTATAGTGGAAATGCACTTGTGAAACGATTGTTCAAGGAAGAAGGATACGAAGTCTATCAGCCAGAGCTATTTGATAGGGAAGTCTTATCAGGTACCGAAGTTAGAGATAGAATCCTGAATGATGGTGATTGGAGGTCTCTTGTTCCTAAAGCTACTGCTGATGTTATTGAAGAGATAGATGGAGTATGCAGAATCAAGGAATTGAGCAAAAAGGAATTAAGTGAAAAATAATCATTTTTTTCTTATTCTATTTTTTTAAAATAATAATATAACAATCGTTATATTTATTAATAAAAAAATTAAATATATTAATGGAATAAGACAAAATAACTTTAAGTATCAAACTTAAATTTATATAATTCATTATTTATTAGGATGATAAAATGGTAATAAAAATTATAGAAAAAGACGACGAATATTTCACTATTGGAGATTTAATTGAAGATATTAAGAAATCACAAAGAGTTGACGAAGCTGGAGCTATTTACAGTTTTGAAGGAATTGTAAGGGGTACAGAAGAAAACAAGACAGTAGATAAACTTACATTAACTCTTCCAGATAAGGAAAAGGCATTAGCAGAAATAGAATCCATTGTAGAAACCGCTAAAGTAAAGCATGGAGTATTTGAAATAAGTGTTATACATTACATTGGAGAGTTCTACACTGGAGATCAATTGTTCTTGGTTGTAGTTCTCGGACCACACAGAGGAGAAACCTTAGAAGCTCTTACAGAAGTTATAGAAAGAGTGAAACATGAAATTGACTTTAAGAAAGAAGAGCTTTCCAATCAAGGAACTAAAGTTATAATGGCAGGAGGATGATTCTGTCATTAATACCACCATTTTAAAAAACACCATAGGAAAACCAAAAACCAATTTTAAAATAATAAAAAAATAAAAATAAAAAAAGATAGATTGATTTTAAATCCCTAGAATGCAAAATTAAATTTTGCTAATTAAACTTATTTTATAACAAATCTATTTAGCAACCATTATTTCAGTAGATTTAATAACTGCTTTTACTTCATCTCCTTCTTTTAATTCCAATTTTTCAGCAGATTCTCTAGTAATTATTGCAGTAATTATGCCGGGTTCGTCTACAGCAATCTTAATGCTTGCCATAACTTCTCCTAATTTTACATTTTCAACTTTTCCTTTTAATCCATTTCTTGCACTAATTTCCATAATAATACCTCTTGAAATTAATAAGTATACAATTCGATAATTGTATATATTATAATTATGCTTTATATTATTTAAATATTACAGTTAAAATAGTTTTTTACGATAATTATTTTATATATATCGATAATAATATAATCTTTAAAAAAAGACAAATTTTATGATTTTTTTATTCGAATAAAAAAAAGTTCAATTAAAATATTATTTAATTTAAGAATTATTTCAATGAAAACAATATTAAAATGAGATTAAAAATTTCAAATAAAGAAAAATATTGATTAAAATTAAAAAATTATAATTAAACTCTCAAAAAAATAGGAATAAAAAGCTTAAAACTATCTAAATATTAGAAAACTTTATTAAATAAGTCTTTTATAAATACCATTAGATAATTATTGAATATTTTAAGATTTAATAATCAAAAATGAATGAAAATATAAAATAGAGAATTAAAAATAAATAATTTTTAAAAATTCAAAATAACTAAGATGTGTTATTATGTCACGACAGAAATTCATCAGAGACAGCATACATGGAAACTTGCCACTAAGTGAATTTGAAGTGGAAATATTGGATTATCCGCAAGTTCAAAGATTAAGAAGGGTGAAGCAATTAGGATTCATTTCATTGATTTATCCTGGAGCTAACCACTCCCGTTTTGAGCATTGCATTGGAACAATGCATCTTGCATCAAAGCTTGCTGAACAATTGGAATTGGATGAACATGATAAGGAATTGGTTAGAATGGCAGGATTATTGCACGATGCAGGCCATGGACCATTTTCACATGTTTCAGAAGCTGTTTTTGAAGTTCCACACGAGGAATTGACTGGATTTGTTGTTAAAAAAACAAGCTTGGCAGACAAGCTTTCTGAGAAATTTGACACACAGGAAATCGTTGACATAATAAACGGTAAAGGTAGGTTAGGCCCAATAATCTCTGGTGAATTGGATATGGATCGTATGGATTACCTCATTAGGGATTCACATTATACAGGTGTGGCTTATGGAGTAATCGATACCGAGCGTATCATAAGCAATTTAAAGCTAAAGAGAGAATTGATATTGGACATCAAAGGGGTTCAAGCTGCAGAAGCTGCTTTAACAGCTCGTTATCTAATGTATCCAAGTGTTTATCAGCATCACACTACAAGAATCATCAATGCAATGTTTAGAAGATGTCTAAGGCATATGATAAGCCAAGATATTGTCAATCCTAATGAGATGTATAAGTACGATGATTCAGACATGATAAGCATGTGCAGAAGCTCTGAAGGATTTTCAAGAGACATTATGGAGCGAATTGACAACAGGCAGCTATTGAAGGTAGCTAAATCAGAACCTGTAAACGGATTTGAAAAGCCAGAGCAAATATTTAAAATCGAAAAGGAAAAACTGGCAAAGGCCGAAGAGGAAATCAGTGAAGACTTCGGTTTGGATAGAAATTATGTTATTCTAAATGTATCAGAATATCCAAGCTTTGATGAAATGAAAACCTGGGTTTCCTTTGGAGAAAACCTTTATCACCTAAATGAAATTTCAAGTATAGTAGGTGCATTAAGCAGTGCAAGGTTCAATTCAGCGGATATTTCACTTTATGTCCCTAAGGAAGATATGGAAAAATTAAATAGGTTAAAACTAGACAATTACATTGATTTGCCAGAAAGAGTGAATAAATTTGATACAATCCATTTTGAACAGTCAACATTGTTTTAAATCAAAATTATAAAATTATAAATTTATTATTTTTAAGAGAGGAAAACATGATAGTAATAGCTATTACAGGTGCAAGCGGAGTAATCTATGGAGTGGAACTGCTTAAGGCATTGAAAGAACTGAATATTGAAACCGGATTATTGATTAGCGATCCTGCTAAGATAGTGATTAAATATGAACTTGAAGACTATGACTTAGATGAGATAAAATCATTGGCAGCCCATTTCTTTGAAGCTAATGAAATAGATTCATCAATAAACAGCGGTTCATTCAAATTCGATTCACTGGTAATAATTCCTTGCTCCATGAAAACAGTCTCTGCAATAGCTAACGGCTATGCATCCAATTCCATTACCCGTGTAGCAGATGTTGCATTAAAGGAAAGAAGAGACCTTGTCTTAGTGCCAAGGGAAACTCCATTAAGAAGCGCTCATCTTGAAAATATGCTTAGAATATCTAAAGAGGGAGGCATAATATTACCTGCAATGCCTGCATTCTATCATAATCCTGAAAGCATAAATGACATTACTGATTTTATAGTTGGAAAAGTATTGGATGTCTTGAAAATAGATAATGAAATGTTTAAAAGATGGGAAAAGCCATAATGACCCCCATAATCTCTTGAGTGGAAATATGATTAATGACTTCGATTTTTTAACAACATGTGACATTTCAGGATTTTTAAAAGAAGAAATCCGTTCCATCCTAATCTATAAATCTGATGTGAAGGATTCAGATATTGTTTTAGACATCAATTGTGGTGTTGGAGAGATATCTTCAGAATTTTCCAATCTTGCTCAAAAGGTATATGCAATTGATGAAAGTCCCCAAGCCACCACAATAAGCCAAGAGAATATTAAAAAGCATGGAAATATCGATAATGTTGAAATAATTAATGAAGATGGATTATCTGCAATTGAAAAAATAGAAAATTTTGATATTGCTATCCTGCATGCTAAAAATGGCAATTGCAATGAATTTATAGATACAATCCATGAAAAAATCAATGCTAAAGGCAGAATGCTATTTTTAACCAATTTCCTTGACATTGAAGTGAATATAATTAATAAATTGGATGAACTGAATTACAACCCACAAATCACTCAAGTAAACATTTCAAAAGGACAATTATTGTATAAAGGAATAAAAATGGAAAGTCAAGATCCAATGACTATCATTTTTGCTAAAAAAAGATGATTGTAAAAAATAGCTTTTAAAAAGAAATTTAATTGAATTATTCTAAATCTTCAAGATCTTCTTTTCTGTTGAAGTTTCTAAAGTCCTTTTCAAAAAGAACTTTATTGTCCACTTCTATAAAACAAGGATTTTTCAAGCCTTTAATGAATGATTTGACATATAAATTATCTTCTTTTAAAAGCTCATCAATATTATTCAAATTCTCTTTTTTGTAAATTGAATGCAATGGCTCAGAGTTTGCTATTTTCATATCCATTGTCATTTCACTTGCATCATCAAAGTTAAATTCCTCAGTATCCTTGAACTTCTCCTTATTTGATTTTATGTGAAATGGAATGATTGCATCAATATGAGATTCCAATTTTTCTTCCAAGAGATTAAACATGGAATCTATAAAACATTCACTTATAAAAGGTGAATCAGAAGGCAAAACAAGTGCATAATTTGTTTTTATATTCTTGAGCCCAGTCATGATTCCTGATATTGGACCCTTTTCCTTGATTTCATCTTCAACAAAGAATAATGAATAATCAAAATTGTCTTCAATATTTCCTTCACAATACTGGTTAAGAAGTGATTGATAATCAGCTATTCTTTCTGCATCATTTAAAACGATTACAGCGTCATTTATTTTATAGTTTAATCTATCAAGTATGTGTAAAATCATAGGTTTCTCTTGAATAATCATAGATCCCTTATCTTGACCCATTCTTCTACTCTTTCCTCCTGATAAAACTATGCAAGAATACAATTTTTGACCATTCATAATAATCATCTTTAAAATAAAAGTAAAAAATTAAAAAAAGAAAAGTGTTGATTAATTGAAAATATCAATTAACCATAATTAAATAAATCTATTCATTTACATGAACATCAGCTTCGCTGTCAAATGGATTGGTACGAATAGCGAGTGAAATCATGTAAGGATAATATTTTTTAAGGTATTTTAAATAGTAAACCCATTCATATACCAATTTAGAGTAAACTCTCTTCATGTCACCGTTTAAGTGATTGAAATCAGCATCTTTTATGTCTGAGAATTCACCTCTACGGGAAAGTTCCTCATCCAAATGCAATAAAGCAAGCAAGAGTGATGAGAATTCATCTTTTTCCAATAGGTTAGGGTTATTGATGAGGTTTACTAAAAATTCTCTTTTTTCCATAAGAAGAGAATGGATATTTGTCAAGAACTCTTCCCTTTCCTCTGGCGGAATGTCGGCTTTGAAGTCAAGGCCATTTTCTTTCAATTCCTTCATCTTATTATCGAAATCCTTTTCTTCCCAGTTCCTGATATCCTTTAGGTTTTCAGTGTTTATCTTGTTTTTATTGACTTTGCTGAGCTCAGCTAAAAGATCATTTCCAATTTCTGAGAAGAAAGTACCCATAAGCATGTCTATTTTCTCTAAAATAGCTTCGTGTTCCTTTTTGCCCATTATTCCTTCAAGCAAGAATGCGACAATCAATATGTCAATTGGAATGAAACCTATATGTTTCCAAAGATAAGCAATAATCTCTTCACCATCTCCAAAGATGAGATATCTAGCTAAAAAGATGACAACAGCCAAGACAAACATGATTATTGCAAATCTGATTTTCCAACTTCTTTCGTTGTTTTCTCTCATTTCATTAACTCCAAAAAACTATACAAATTAATAATCACTATAAAACTTCTTAACAGTATAATTGTTAATTAATTTATAATAGTAGTTTATTCCTTTAATTTAATAAAGTATTCGTTTTAAGAAATATAAATTAAATTCGTTAAGTAAATAATTCATAAAACATTAAAATAAGAAGAATTAATTAATTGAATGAAAAAATAGAAAAGATAGGCAAATAAGTAAAATAAGTAAAATAAGTAAAATAAGTAAAAAAAGAAAAAAATGAATAATTTTTAAAACTAAAAAATTATTCAAAGTTTGGATAGTTTGGACTTTCGTTAGTAATCATCAATTCATGAGGATGTGATTCCTTAATACCACTTGCAGTGATTCTAACGAAACGAGCAACTTCCTTCATGGTTGGAATGTCACGAGCACCACAGTAACCCATGGAAGACTTTAATCCTCCAACCAATTGGAAGACAACTTCAGCTACAGTTCCCTTATATGGAACTACACCTTCCACTCCTTCAGCTACCAATTTTGAATGTTTCATATGGGTGCCTTTATCCAATTCTTGGAAGTATCTGTCAGCTCCACCACCGGATCCGCCAGTCATAGCTCCAATGGAACCCATTCCACGGTAGGTCTTGTATTTTCTACCATTCATGGTAACAATGTCACCAGGAGCTTCCAAGGTTCCTGCAAGCAAGTTACCAAGCATTACAACATCTGCACCTGCTCCAATAGCTTTTGCAATGTCACCGGAGTATCTAAGTCCCCCATCCGCAATGACAGGAATTCCAGCTTCGCTTGCAACATCAGCAACTTCTGAAATTGCTGTTACTTGAGGCACTCCAATACCTGCTACAATACGGGTAGTACAAATGGAACCAGGACCAATACCTACTTTAAGACCATCTGCACCATGAGCAATCAAGTCTTCTGCAGCTTCACGGGTTGCAATGTTACCCATACATAAGTCTGCATCAATATTGTCCTTAATGGTTTCTGCAAATTTAACTACATTCATGTTATGAGCATGAGCACAATCAATTGAAATGATGTCTGCACCAGCTTCATCCAATGCCATAGCTCTGTCCAAATCAAAAGGACCACAAGCTGCTGCCACTAAATATTTGCCTTTCTTATCAAGTGCAGCATTAGGATGTTGATCTTGATTTAAGATATCCTTAATGGTAAGAATACCTACCAAATCACCATCTTCACTAACAACAGGCAACCTTTCGACCTTGTTTTCATAAGCAATATCCAATGCCTCTTCAGAACTTATGTCCTCTTTAATTGTAACAACTTCAGAAGTCATAATGTCTTTAACTAATTTTTTAGCATCAGATTTCAAAAACGGTCTGACATCTCTTTTTGAGATAATTCCTACAATCTTCTCATTTTCTATAACTGGAAGACCGCTAACAGATTCATTTTCCATAATATCTTGGACTGTTTCAATGGAAGATTCAGGACTGATTGTCACTACATCACGTACAGTAATATCTTCAGCGCTTTTTACTTTCTTAACCTCTTCCACTTGTGCCTCTTGAGTGATGTTACGGTGAATTACACCGATTCCTCCTTCCTGAGCAAGTGCAATAGCTAAATTAGCTTCAGTAACTGTATCCATTGCAGCACTCATAATAGGTATATTTAATTGGATGTCTTTAGTTAAGTTTACTTTAGTTTCCACATCTTTTGCTTCAATCCAGGAAGCATTAGGAACTAATAAAAAATCATCATAAGTGTAACCAGGTTTTGCATTATATATCTTATCTGAAAATTGCAATTTTTTTCCTCCTAAAAATTGTAAAAAAATAAAAATTATAATTAAATTAATGAAAATGATTTAAAAAAAATTATCCTAATTTAAGAAAATTAAGATAATTATTAAGCATCTATTGAATAAATATTTGAAATTATTCTTCAAATGATTTGACCAATTCTTTTAATTCAGCTACAGCAGTTCTGTCTATGTGACCGGTGTTTCTGTCTCCACCTACACAAGCAGCTCCTCTAACACCTACGACATCACAGCCGATGTCATATAATGGTTTTAATTGATCTTTTTTAACTGAGCCTGCTAAAGCAACTTTTAAACCGTAACTGTGAGCTTCTTCAGTGAATTTTTTACAATCATCAATATCTAAGTAATCAAATAAAGTATGTCCATCTTTAACAGCAGTGTCTAACATAGCTAAATCTGCTCCAGCATCTTTTGCCACTTTAGGAATATCCCATGGACTTACAGCTCCTACTCTATGTGCATCAGCATAACCGGAAGCAACAACAATAGCATTAGGATCTGTATCCTTTACAGTTTTAACTACATTTTCCATTACTTCTAAAGCTTCTTCATAGTTACTTGGACCGTATAATCCTACTTTAATGTAATCTGCACCGGAAACTAATGCACCCATAGCAGCTAAAGATACGGTACCAGGTTTATATGGAACATCTCCTAAAGTTGCACTTACAAGCATGTCGCGAGGAGTGAGTTCTCTGATATCCTTAATTACCCAAGGGAAATTAGCTCCAAGGGAACCTTCTTTAGGATTTTTTACATCAACTATGTCTGCTCCACCTTCAATGGATTCAATAGCTTCATCATGATTTATAGGACTAATTAATAAAAGCAAATATATTCCTCCAAACTATATAATTTTCATTATTTGTATTATCTTAATTTAATTAATATTTAATTGTTATATTTAATTAATTTTTTAATTATTTAAACTTATCTAAATTTTTTTATTTCTAAATGTTTTTGAAATTTTTATTATAAATATTATTAATTTTATAAAAAATAATATTATATAAAATATTTTAGATTATTTATACTTTTATAAATAATAATATAAATACTTTTAATTTT
>NZ_JAFRJO010000097.1 GCF_017432245.1 Methanobrevibacter sp. | reverse complement strand
GCTGCAGGATTCCAGTTAAGAATGGATTGCTATAAGATCATGCAAAATCAAGGGCATGAAGAGGCAAATGGAAATGCAAAAATCACATCAGCCTATAACCTCCCTTCAAAATATGTCATTCATACTGTAGGCCCAGCAATACCTTATGGAAGAGAACCTGATGAGGATGAAATAAGAGAGCTTGAAAGCTGTTATCAATCTTGTTTGGAACTTGCAGATGAATATGAATTAAAATCAATAGCTTTTTGTTCAATATCCACGGGAGTCTTCAACTTCCCAAAAGACCAAGCTTCCAAACTAGCTATTGAAACTGTAAGAAACTACTTAAAGAACAATCCAAATACAAATATTGAAAAGATAATATTCAATACATTTTCAGATGAAGCAACAGAAATCTATAGGAAAAATCTAAAATAGGGGGCAAAAATATGGAAGAATACAATTTAAGAGTGGAAAAATTGAAAGAGCTCATTGATGATGCAGATTACATATTGATAGGTGCAGGTGCTGGACTATCAACTGCTGCAGGAGTGGAATACACAGGGAAAAGATTTACAGACAATTTTCCGGAATTTATTGAAAAGTATGGATTCGAAGACATGTACACTTCAATGTTCTATCCATTCAAAAGTCCAGAGGAAAGATGGGCATATTTTGCAAAGCATGTTTATGTAAACAACATTGGAATGGATGGAACAGACCTTTATAAAAAACTCTTCAACATAGTGAAAGATAAGGATTATTTTGTAATCACAACAAATACTGATGACCAATTCCTGAAATCCGGATTTGACAAGAACAGATTCTTTAGAACACAGGGAACATACAGCAAAATACAATGTTCAAGAGCTTGCCATAACAAGTTATATGATGATGAGGAATTGATTTTGGAAATGATGGAAAAGACTGATGGAGACTTGAAAATACCAAGTGAACTTGTTCCAAAATGCCCTGTTTGCGGAGAGGAAATGGATTTGAACTTAAGAAAAGATAGCTTCTTTGTAGAGGATGATGAATGGCATGAACAGAACAGGAATTACATTGATTTTAGACAAAAGGCACTAAATGGAAAATTGCTCCTTTTGGAATTTGGAATAGGGTTTAACACTCCAATTATAATTCGTTTCCCATTTGATGATTTAGTGAAATCATATGAAAATATCAATCTTGTGAGATTTAACAGAAGCCATACAGAATTGACAGTGAAGCATAATGGAAATTATTATTTGGTTCCTGAAGATGAACTGGACAAGTATGTTTCTCCAGACATTAAAGAGAGATATGTTCCTTTCAAGGAGAGCATTGATGAAACATTGAAAAAAATAAAATATTTTGTGAAGATATGATCTTCCAGAATTACTCCTTATTGGATTTAATCAATCTTTTTATATGCAAATCTGCCCAGATCATTGTTATTGTATTTACAACAATCTCTCCAAGGATTATTCCCCACCAAGCACCATATTCTCCATACCCTAAAACAATGGCTAAAAGTATTGCAAATGCAAGAGTAAATACAGTTTCCCTTAATATTGTCTGGAACATTGCAGTGATGCCATTTCCAGTTCCTTGGAAAACAAATGTGGATGTGCAACCGTAACCCATTGTTGGGAAATAAATGACTATTACTGATAGGAATGCAACAAGCTGTGGAGTCAATCGTGTACTAGTGCCTGTGTATGCAAACACTGAAACTATCTGCGGAGCAAATAGATAAACAACTATGGCCGCTAAAAAACCAAGGAAAATAGCTATTTTCATGGAATATCTATGAGCTACCAAAATCTCATCATACTTCTTAGCACCATAATTAGCACCTATGACTGATATCAACGCAGTGGCTATTGCAATGATAGGTGTGGTTGCAATTGTCACCACTCTCCAGCCAGTTGAATATACTGCAACAGCATCAGTTGAAGCTACAACAACAAGCAAAAGTGAGAATAATGCTGCAAACAAAGCATTGTTTATGAGTTCTAAACTTGCTGGCAAACCAACTTTTAATATATCCTTTGTAATGGCTTTGTTGAATTTATAATTTGATAAGAATGGCTTTAAGTAAGTGTTCTTCTTAACATAGAACCAATAGAACAGAATGACATTTACAAGCAATAGGGAAATCAATGTTGCAATAGCTGCTCCTTTTACCCCTAAATCAAGGCCATAAATGAAAATAGGATCCAATATCATATTTAAAATTGAAGAAAAGAGCATTGCATACATTGTCCTGCTTGCATCACCTTCTCCCCTAAGGACCCCATATAATGCATTTGATAAGATAACAAGAATTGAACCAATTGAAAGAATCAATCCATAATCCATCGCATAATCAATTGTTCTTCCTGCACCCATTCCAAGTAGAATGTCCTTTAGGAATAATAGTAACAATATTGTTGTAATTACTGAAATGATTACTGTAATAAAAATAGTGTGAATGGCACCATTATTCGCCTTTTGTCTATTTTCCTCACCGATATATTTTGATAATGCAGAAGCGGAACCTGCGCCTAAACCATTGCCGATTCCCATAAGTGCAATGAAAATAGGGCTTACAAAACCAACACCTGCCAAAGCATCAGCACCTAAGCCAGATACCCAAATTGCATCAATTACACTATAAAGACTTGTGATAAGCAATGAAATGATAAGTGGAATGGACATCTTCCATAATGCCTTCTTAGGATCTCCTAAAATAGAGTCCACTCCTTGAGAATTCTTCATATTGCCATTCATTTTATCACAAATTCTTTAAATTATTCTTTAAATTATTCTTTAAATTATTTTTATTTTAAAAACTAATTAGTTAAATTGTTTATTCCTTATAACTATATATTAAACAAAATTATATAAATAACTATTAAGATGTGATATTATGGATGAAAACAATTATGTAGTATTCAAAAAGCAGTATGGAAACATTAAGCGTCCAAGAGTAAAGGAACTATCCATCAATTTAAATGGCGTGAAAATATATGAAAAAGACCAATCAATGATAATCAATATCATCGTTCCTGTTGAAGACTCCACCAAAGTAGTGCAATACTTTGAGGAATTTAACTTGGGAGAAGACATTCAATTCAATATTTCAGATACTGGAGACTTTGAATGCACTTTTAGAGGAATCTCACCAGTGATTGATAAAAACAGCTATTCATCATTTTCAATTACAGTTCAGGAAAAGGAACCTCAAGACAATATGAAAGGTTAGAAAATGAATTAGGTTTAGAGGTTGCTGATTTTTACAAACATTACATGAAAAAACATAATATCACAAAAACGAAAAATCACAAAAGAAATTCCATTAATTTAAATAAAAATACGATTAATATTTCAAATAGTTATTATTTAAAATATTAATTTAATCAACCATCCACATCATTATTTTACACATTATTCTTTTTCTTAAAAACAAAACCCTCATAGTCAACATCATGCAACACAATATTCTGATTTTAGTAAATTTTCTAAAAAAATAAAATATTTTCAGACACTCTTTTTTTAAAAAATTTTTTATAAAACTATTTTTAAAGCTTATTTTTCTAAGAAAACAAGTATAAAAAAGACTTTATTGAATTTTAAATTTGTGGAAAAATTACGAAATGACATCAATATTAAAATAAACTTGTAAAATTGCTTTAATCTTGTTATAATATTCTAAAAACTTTTCATAATCGATAATAATTTATATAATGAAGATAAATAAAAAAATAAAGAATATTAAGCATTATTAAGGTGAAATATATGATTGACGAAATTTTTCAAGAGTATAAAAAACAGGAAAATGACAATATTATCCTGATGACAAAACACTTTGGCATTGATGTGAAGTGTCTCTTGTACCCAAACATAAACAACGATTTAATAGTAATATTAGATAGCGTGAATCTCTTGAATGAAGAGATAGATTCATTCAAGTGTATAGATGTTTTTTATGAAAAGATTGTAAAGGAAGGAATATTGTTGGGAATTGGCTTTGGCAAAGCACATATGATAAAAAAGATCCTTGAATTTCCATTAAGCAAAAGGGAGATTCTTGATATAAATCTAAAGGAATATCATGAGTATTATCCTCCCTTTGATGAATCTAAAACCGATTTTGAAAAGGTTGACGATGATGGAATCGAAAGACTTAAGGTAACAAGAAATGACGAACCAAGCAATCTTGAAATTGAAATATCTGCAGTGGCATACATCGCTAAAATAATCGATGACAAACATAAGGAATTGAAGAAAATTCTTTTTGAAGAATTTTTAGATGAATTTGAAATAGATAAGAAAAAATCCAAATTCACTGTCAATAAAAAAATCAAAATTGATAGTGAAAAACTAAAGCCATTACTCAGATCCAGATTTTTCAAAGATAAAAATGGCAATTATAAAATCAAAAAAATAATTGATGACTACTTTGAATTCATGATAGATATAGGTTTGGACATAGGAATCAGAACAGGGTTAAGGTTGGTTATTGAAGATATTCAAAAGGATATAATGCCTTATGAATTATTAGGGAACTTATCTGAAACTGAAACAATGATGTATATTCAAAAGGAGCATAGCGATTATATCTACAAAAAATACAACACTAAAATTAGTATTTAAATTAATAGGATATTGAATTTATGGAATTCATGGGGGTGTTTATATAAGCAATTTATGAATCAAAAAAGGTGAAAACATGAGCTATTTAATCAATGAAATCTATGAACTTTACGAAAAGCATTTGGAAATAACAGAACCCGTCTTGAAAAATATGGGAGTTGAGGACAATATTCACAATTACCTTATTGATGTAAACATTGACCTTGAGATATTGCTCGAATCCAATGACATAATCAGATACGAATATGATGAACTTCAAGAGAAGATCAAGCAGGCATATGATGAAATATTCAAGGAAGGAATACTGTTTGGAATCATAGTTGGAAAAATCATCAAGCTAAACAACTGTTTGGAAGATAAGGAAAAGTACAATGAATATTTAGGTAGAAATTATGACTACTACACTGAATACGGCTTTAAGATAGATTTCTTCAAAAAGGTAATTCCTCCAATAAAAATCAGGAAATCAACAAGGGAAAGCAGTCCAAGACAATTGAATTACAGAAACAAAAAGTATGAGGAAAAAAGGGAAATCAATGGAATCAATGTAAGTTGTGAGGAAATCAAGGATTCATATTACACAATCAATGAGGAGATAATTGAATATAAAGAAAGAATTGAAAATGAGGGAATAATGAAATTCCTTAAGGATGAAGAGATTGATGAAGAAATAAAAAATCAATACTACAATATAAATGACCTGCTATTTGAAAAGCTCTTCAATATTTTAGAAGTCAATCTAAACAATGCGGAAAGAGCTTGTCAAAATTACTATCGTTTCGATACATTTACAGCTCATGACATGTTTGTATCCGATTTGTTTGCAAATCTTGAAGGCGAATTTGAAGCGAGAGAATTGATTGATTTCTACTTAAAATACGTCTTCTTTAAAGGAATGGATATTGGAATATTGAATGGAAAAATGTTTTTTGTATATGATATCCAAGAGGGATTCTTGAATTACTATAAAATACAGAACATGAACAGTGCAGAAAAAAGCAGATATTTGATTAAAGAATTGTTTGATTAGTTTTGGATTTAATCTAAAATATAATAAAAAAAGAGGAAAAGTTAAAAAAATAAACTTTTCAAAAACAAATTTGATTAAAAATCTGAAATTATTGAATCTTTTGACCGCAATTGGTACAGAAATTATCTCCAGGGTCTATTTTAGCACCACATTTCGGACATGCATTAGCTTTTGAAACATTAGGAGTAGCAGGATTTGCTTTACCATACTCTGCTGTTGGTTTAGCATCCCCAATTACAGGCCCTTTAGTGAAATCCTTATCACTGTTGATTTCAGCGATTAAAGCTTTCATGTTTGCAATCCTTTTTTCATCAGATGGGTGTGTTGAGAAGAATTCAAAATTATTTCCTCCTCTTTGACTCATATTTTCCCAAAATGCAGGAATTTGATTGATGTCATATCCTGCCCAATGGATAATCAACATGCCCAATCTGTCTGCTTCCAATTCTTGGTCTCTTCCGAATGGCTTTACGAATAAAAAGTCAGACCCAATGTTTGCAGCATTGATTGATGCTCTTGTAATGTCTCCTATTGCACCTAAACCAAAGATATCTAAAATGAAACTTCCAAAGTAACCTGCAGTTGCAACAGTATTTTTAGCACTTTCAACACTTGCACGGGTTCTTGAATGGTCAAGCAATGCATGAGCCATTTCGTGACCTAAAATGAAAGCTATTCTCTCTTCGGTATTTGCAATGGAAAGAATACCTGAAAACATCACTATTTTTCCACCAGGCATACAAAATGCATTTACTGTTTTATCAGCCAATAAATGGACATCCCAATCATAATAGTCTTGAATATAGTCCATTCTGCCAATTTTTGTAAGATATGCTTCCACTGCCTTAATCAATCTGACAGCAACTGCCCTAACCAATTGGCCTTCAGGAGCATTGTCAAGAACTTGAGCCTGTTGGACCATACTGTAATATTGCCTGTAGGAATCCTCTAGAAACTTATCATCATTTACTATATCAAAATGACTTTTACCAGTGAATGGATTTAAACTGCTTCTTTGATCTTTTGCCATTTTATCACCAAAATCAATTAATCGCTTTATAATATTATATATTGTTCATCAATAAAAATAATTTACATTTAATTGGAAATTAATTTTTTAAAAAAATTTACATTTTATATCCAGTTCCAACAAACTGGGCAATTTCCCTACCTGTATCATCTGTAATGTCAACATTTATAACAGAGGTTGTCCTTCCATCTTTACGGACTGTAGCCTTTGCTATAAGCTTTTCTCCTTTTGCTCCACTTAAATAGTTTATGCTTACCTGAAGACCTACTGTCAGCTTATGCAGTTGATTGGACATTACTGCAAAGGCAAAATCCCCTAGAGTGAATATTGCTCCACCCATTACAGCACCGAAACCATTTCTGAAATCTTCCTTGATATCTACACTGCAAATACAATAATCCTCTCCAAGCTCATCTAACTGAATCCCCAATTTTGCTGCAAATTTATCAGCGTTGAAAAACTCTCTTGCTTCCTCTATTGATTCAAATGTTGTCAAAAAATCACCTAATAAAATGTAAGATATAATTAATTTATTAATAATATTATTATATTCAAAATCATTTAAAAGATTATTCTACTTAATAAGGTTTAGAACTAATATAAATCTGATTATTCATCAGTTTTAACCTTTCTAATGAATTTTGCAGGAATTCCTGCAACAATGGAACACTCCTCAACATCTTTTGTCACTACTGCTCCTGCAGCAATGATTGCACCATCCCCTATAGTAACTCCCGGCAGAATAGTTGCATTAGACCCTATCCAAACCTTGTTTCCAATTCTTATTGGAGCTGCAATCAGATTAGCCCTATTTTTTGGATTTTCATCATGATTCAATGTAGCCATAACAACATTATGACCAATCAATACATCATCCCCAATATAGATTCCACCTTGATCCTGGAACTTGCATCCTGCATTGATAAATACATTTTTGCCTAGATGAATGTTCTTGCCGAAATCAGTGAAAAATGGAGTGAAAACCCTAAATTCATAATCAAGTTCCTTACCAATTAATTTAGAGAATAGTTCTCTCCTTTCATCAAAATCATGAAAATTATAATTTAATTCACAAGTGATCTTTTGAGCTTCAATACTGTAATAATTGCATGCATCAGCAGCTTCCTCATCCATAACCAATGCATCACCCGCATTGAAGATATCCAATAATTCATTAAGTTCTAACATATATATAAATTGGATTTAATAAAATATAAAAATTTTTAAAAAAGAAAATTAAATTAAAATTTTTAAAAAAGGATAATATATTAAAATTTTTAAAATTTGTAAATAAATCATTTTAATAATTAACTATATATGGGAAATTTTTTATTTTTTTAACAATAATATATTATCAAATAAAATTTTTGTACATTTTTATTGAAAAGTTTAGGTGTGTTAAACAATGATTGAAACAACAATAGAAATACCTCAACATTTAATCTATTTTTACAATTTGATTAAAAATTATGAATCCACTTTTGGAAAAAATAGCAAATCACTAGGTATGAACACTAATGAAATCCTTATCTTATTGGAGATTTATAATAGGGAAGGACTTAATCAAATTGACATCACCAAAAGATATCTTATTACTGAAGCCAATATCAGCCAAACTACAAAAAAGCTAATGGAAAAAGACTTGATTGAAAAGAAGATGGACCCTGAAAACAATTCAAAGAACTTGTTGTACTTAACTGAAAAAGGTCAAAATCTATGTGGAGAATTGCTTGTATTGTTTAGAGATTGGAACAATAAGGTCATAAAAGGAATTCCAATGGAAAACCTAATATTGTTTGGGGAAACCTTGGAAATGATTAATGAAAATTGTCTCAAAAGGGATTAACTTGATTTTACAGCCCATAAAAATAAGAGAAAATAAGTATAAGAAATAAAAATAAGAAAAAATTAGAAAAAAATAAAAAAAACTTAAAAAAAGAAAAGTAAGGAATCTAGACGATTCCTTGAGCGTTCATTGCGTCAACTACTTTTAAGAATCCTGCAATGTTAGCTCCAACTACATAGTTTTTCTCAAATCCGTAATCTTTAGCTGCTGCATCAACATTAGCAAAGATGTTTTCCATAATGGTTTGGAGTCTTGAATCAACTTCATCAAAGGTCCAAGATAATCTTTGAGAGTTTTGAGACATTTCTAATGCGGAAGTAGCTACTCCACCTGCATTGGAAGCTTTACCTGGTGCGAATAAAACACCGTTTTCTTGTAAGTATTCAGTTGCTTCAATAGTGGTAGGCATGTTTGCACCTTCAGCCACTGCAACTACACCATTAGCAACTAAAGTTTTAGCATCTTCTAATTGTAATTCGTTTTGAGTAGCACATGGAAGAGCAATGTCACATTTTACAGTCCATACACCTTTGCCTTCGTGGTACTCAGCAGATGGTCTTGCTTCAGCATATGCAGTTAATCTTTCACGTCTTACTTCTTTAACTTCTTTTAATAATTCTACATCGATTCCTTCCGGATCGTAAATCCAACCGGTGGAATCAGAACAGGTTACAGGTTTACCGCCTAATTGTTGAGCTTTTTGAATTGCATAAATAGCTACGTTACCTGCACCGGATACTGCAATGGTTTTTCCAGCAATATCAATGTCATTTGCTTTTAACATTGCATTTGTGAAGTATAATAAACCATATCCAGTTGCTTCAGTTCTTGCTAAAGATCCTCCAAAGGTTAAACCTTTACCAGTGAGCACCCCTTCGTATAAACCTTGGATTCTTTTGTATTGACCGAATAAGTAACCGATTTCTCTACCACCTACACCGATATCTCCAGCAGGAACATCAGTGTCAGCACCAATGTATTTGCAGAGTTCAGTCATGAAACTTTGACAGAAAGCCATAACTTCTCTGTCAGATTTTCCTTTAGGATCGAAGTTGGATCCACCTTTACCTCCACCAATTGGAAGGCCAGTTAAGGAGTTTTTGAAGATTTGTTCAAATCCTAAGAATTTAATAATACCTACATTTACGGAAGGGTGGAAACGGAGACCTCCTTTGTAAGGTCCAATTGCACTGTTGAATTGTACTCTGTAACCGGTGTTCACTTGTACTTGACCGTTGTCATCTACCCAAGGGACTCTGAATTTGATTTGTCTTTCTGGGTTGACTAATCTTTCTAAAAGTGCATCTTTTCTGTATTGTTCTTCATTTTCTTCGATTACGACTCTTAAAGATTCTAATACTTCTTTTACAGCTTGATGAAACTCAGGTTCATCAGGGTTTTCTTTAACAATTAAGTCAATTACTTCATCAACATAGGACATAATTTTATCTCCATTTGTTTAAATAAAAAAAATAAATTTAAGATATTTTTAAATTTGGAATAATTAATTAAACTAATAATTAATTATTATTGGTTAAAAATAGCTAACAAAATTCAACTATATTTCAACTAACTATACTTAACTACAAAAGACATTTAACTATTTTTAGCTATTTCTAAACAAATATAAGAAAATATTAGTAAATTAATTATTAGTAAAACATTATTTAAAGAATTTAAATAATATCTTTAGACATTATCAGACAAGACCAACTAACCCATGATAGTGGAAAACCTTTTCCGATTTGATGCCTAATAATAAATTGAATAATATTCAATATAAAGGTACCTATTTTTAAAAAATTTTTATTTACAATTCAATATTAAAGGTATACAAATATTTAGCAATTATGAAAAATAAAAAATCAAAGTGCAAAATATATCTAATAAAGCTTTAAAATAATAAATATTAGTTAAAATAATATATAGACAAGTCAATGTTAAAGGTAGACAAAAACAAAAAATTTAATAATTATCAGCAATAATAATAAAAAATATAGGCAAATTATTAAGGAAAAAGGCTATTTTTTCCAATGATTGAAATCATTATAAAAGACAAATTCCATAAAAATATTTTGAAAAATTTTAAATTAGATACAACAATATTTTATGAATATTTGAACAAAATTAATTTATTTTAATATATAAATAGAAAATTTAAAAAAATTTAATAAAAAAATAAGAATTGTTTAAAAAATTTATGAAATAATTTTCATGTGACAAATATAATTGAATTTTTTATTAATCGGCACTAGTCGGAAAACAAAGTGCCAGTCAAAATTGAACAAAATAATAATTATAATAAGTATTTTATAACCAATATCATAAATTAAACAATTAAAACGTGAACACTAACAAATTTAAAATTTTTAAGAAATGAGGGAATTATATGAGAATTTTAATATCAAACTTAAAGGGAAAAGAACTTTTAGACATAGCTATGAAAAACAGGATCGAGAAATTGATATCCGTATATACAAACTATAACGAAACAAGCTTACTTGATCAGTACATGATGAAAGAAAACATTAAAATCAGCACAACAAGCGCTATTGAAGCTTCAAAGCAATTAACATACATAATTAGAAACTCTAAAGAAGAGGGAAATGAAATATTTGTTGCAACTGATGGAAACTTCATAGGATCAATATTAAACTTCGTTGCAAATAAGGAAGGGGTAGACCACATTTACTATTGCTTCAATGAACAAGCAATTCAAATGCCAAAACTAAGCATAAACCTTTCAGAAACAAAAATGAAAATTCTAAAAACCCTTGAAGAGTCAGAGCAAACCGCTATCCTGATTGGAAAGAATGTGGGAATCTCAAGAGCTATGGTCTACAAACACATCAATAGCCTAATGGAAGACGGTTTGGTGGGACAAACAAAACAATATGAAAAATATTACCTTACAAATGCAGGAAAGATGGTAATTATTTAAAAATATCACAAGTCACATATTTAAAAAAAAAAAGTCTAATGAAAATTCTAATAAAAAATTCTAATAAAAAAATATCCCCATAGAAAAAAAGAAAATATTAAAATGTGAAATCAAATATGAATTCACATTTTTTTAAAATGTTTTAATTTAATTTTAATTTGATATAACTAATTAATATTCCTCTGAAAACTAATTTTTAATTAATTAAGCTTCAGCAGGTTTTCCTTTTTCAGCCCATCTTACAGTCATTGTAGTGAATGGTTGAGCAATAGCTGACCAAATCAAACTGAGTAACCAATGGGTGAAGATCATTATTAAAATGTCTACAACAGAGTACATACCTACAAACGCCAAACCAATGAAGACAAAGTTATCCACCAATTGACTGAAACCAATAACAGCATAGTTTTTAATAGATGAATAATCAGTGCCTTTGTTTACGATTGTAGTCAATCTTGCATTTACCAAGTTACCGATTAAATAACTGATGTAAGAAGCTATAAGAATTCTTGGGGTTTGAGTAAATACAAAGGATAATGCTGCATCACCAGTAAAGAAATCTGGAGATGGCAAGAATAATATTAATGTAGTCATAAATACGAATAATACATCAGCAGCAATACCTAATACAAGGGTTCTTTGTGCAGTTCTTTCACCATATACATCAGCAATTACATTAGTTAAAATGTATACTAAAGGATAGATCAATACTCCAGCAGGAGTTTCCATACCTAAGAAATTAATATTGATAATCTTAACAGTAATTAAGTTTGCAATGGTAAAAGCCATACAGAAGAATACTGTGAGTATTACTCTTTTTTCTGTAAAGTCAAAATTTAAATCCATTTAATCAATCCTTAATCTAATAAAGTTAAAATAATAGATTAAAATATTTTAAGTTAATGAAATATTAATTTAAAAAGAAGATTTTTAAAAAATAAGATATTTCATACAACATATTAAATATTTAACTTAATCTAATATAAATATATAGTATTACTTATACAGATTTGCATTAAATCAACAAAATTTTTATGAATGTAAGAAAATTTTATATAATTTATAAACATATTAATTAATAGAAAAAACTATATTAATTAGTTATCTTATCTGATTTTAAAATGGGGAATTAAATCATGAGCTCCAAAAACAACCAAGAAGAGTTAAGTCCAATTGAGGAAATCAAAAAGGAATACTTGGAAAAAATAGACTATTTTGGAAACAGAAGAAGCAAATATGCCCTTTATAAGAAGTTTTCTAAAAAATACAATCTCAACAAAAGAATTTTCCTTTACATCATAAATCAAGCTCATGAGGATGTTGGAAGCCCAAAAAGATATGAATTGAGATCAAACAGAACCAGAAAGTAAAAAACGAACTTTAACTAATTTTTAAAAAATTTCAATAATGAAATAAATAATATTTCATATCTTAAATTTCATCTAATTTTTATATCCTCTTAAATTAAAACGAAAGATTTATAAGTTCATATAACATAATATTATACGATGTGTATATAATTACATATCATATTAATAAATTTATAATCTCCAATAAAAATAATTTATTAATCAATATGTTAATATAAGAGGATATTTGGCATTGTCTTTAATTAAAAAAAGTCCTATATAAATTACCTTAAAACTGATATTTTACTCAAGTGAAATATCTTATACAAATTACCTAAATACTATAAAGTACTTATTAATTTTTTAAAAAGATAATAAAAAATATCCTCTTATTTTAAATTTCTTTTTTAAACATTAACAAATTTCAAAAATATTTTTATAATACAATTAAATATTATTTTTTTAATAATTTAAACAAGAAAATAATATTTTCATAAAAAACTAAAAATTATTTAATTATTAGTAATGTTAAAAATAGTTCTAAAATATGAAAATATTTATAAATTAAAAAAATAAAAATAAGTATAGGATTAACATCCATTGGGAAATGAAGACTATTATAAATTTTTTATAATAATTTTCATAAAGAACATAGTAAAACGGAATTTTTATGATTTATATTGTAAAAATAAATTTTAAAAATTTTTTAAAAGATTAGAAGCTAACAAACTAACTACTATGTTCTTTCCAATTTTTTTCTTATTTTACTATTTTTAATATTTTTACACAGTTTATTAGCAATCTAAGATTATTTTTTAAAATTATTAATGGATTAAATATCATCCAAGATTTCTTTTGGAGCTCCAGCAACTTCAACCAAATATTCCGCTTCAACAATATGCAATTTGGAAGGAATTACAATACAATGAAGAGGACCTCCAAAATCAAAATCAATCAAATCCTTGATATAACCTGCTTTTACAAGATTATCCTTTGATCCTACTCTTGCTATTCCAATAGCCAAAGTGTCTTCATTAATTAATCCTTCATGATCAAGATTATCCTTAATGGTCATTAGATTTTCCAATCCTTCATTTACTGTCATATACTTTTCCTTATGAGCTTGAATATCCAATAGAACCAAGGTATGCATATCCATCTTTAAGTTCTCTTCAATAGCTATGTAAGGGGATTTAGGGAAATAGTTATACTCTAAATCTGGGAATGGTATGGTTGTGACCTTACCGAACTTATATGCTTGAAGGCCTGAAATAGCAGGTGCTGAAGATAGAATGCTTGAACCGTGAATGACTTCAAAATCAATGCCTTTTCTTGCACATTCCACTAGAAAATCAGAGTGTGTTGTAGCAATTAAAGGGTCTCCCCCAGTAATCAACGCAACATTCATATCCTTTGCTTCCTTTAAAAAGATTGATTCCTCTTCCACTTGAGTCCTGTCAAGGACAATGATCTCCTTTCCGATAATTGATTCAATCTTCTCAAAATTAGAGCCGAATAATCGTGAAGTGAAAAACTCAGCATAAACCTTATCCACTTTTTTTAATGCTTCCACACCTTTTAAAGATATGTCCTTTTCATCAAATAATCCTAAACCAACCAAATAAAACATAAAATCACTTAAAGTATCTTAATATAATAATTTATATAATATCCTAATATAATCAATCTAATTACAATCAAAATAACGAAATAAAGGTTAAATTTTAAATAAAAAGTAAAAATAGATTAATAAAAAAAAGGGCGCTTAATAACACAGGCCCACCATAAACCTGCTCTTCACGTTAAAAAGCAACCCTTTTTACACCATACATCACCACTTTATTTTAAAAAAAAAGCGTAGCTGTTTTATAAACAGCTAATAATATTTTATACATAACTTATATTTAAAGGTTCGCGAAAATTCGTATGATATAGAACTATTTTACAAATCCTAATAATGAAGATATTTGAAAGTTAAGAGATTTACATAAAAATTAAAAAAATAATCAAAAAAGAATGATTAAAATATTACTTAATCCTCCTTAGTAAATCCATACACTTCTGTTTCAAAGGTTTTAGCCACTTCTGGCATTAAGCTTGCAATGTCAAGCTGTTGAGGGCATTCTTTCATGCATGCTTCACAGCCAGTACAGTCAGAAGCGATTCCTACACCATCTAAACAGGAATAGTTCCTATAAGCATTTCCCACTGCAGTGAACTCACCAACCTTTAAACCTTGAATCTTCTCATTGTTATACAAGTCAAACAATTTTGGAATCATAATATTTGAAGGGCAAGAGCTAATGCAGTAATTACACTTAGTACAAGGGATAGCAATGTTACTATTAATAATTTCAGTTACGTCCTCAATGATCTTATGCTCTTCATCATTAAGTGGCTTGAAATCATTCATATAACCTATGTTTTCTTCCATTTGCTCCAAACTGCTTGCTCCAGACAATACCATAAAGACTCCATCGATTCCTGCAACATAACGTAATGCCCAGGAGATTGGAGGTTCATCAGGATTGTAAGCTTTCATAATTTTTTCTGCCTCTTCAGGAATGTCAACCAAGAATCCACCTTTCAATGGCTCCATAACAATAATCGGCAAACCATACTTATGAGCAACTTCAACACATTTTCTTGATTCCACACCCTCATTTTCCCAGTCAAGGTAATTGATTTGCAATTGGACAAATTCCATTTCAGGATGTTCCTTCAATATATTGTCAAGGAATTCCGCATTTGCATGAGTGGAAAGACCTAACTTCTTGATTTTTCCTTCATCTTTCATTTTCTTACAAAATCCAAATGTATCCACATATTTCCATCCCGCTTCAGAAAAGCTGCTTACATTATGAACCATGTAATAATCAAAGTAATCTACACCGCAACGTTCCAATTGTTCCTTGAATATTGGTTCCACTTGAGACTCTTCAGTGATTAAGAAAGTAGGCATCTTGTCAGCTATTAGAAATGAGTCTCTTGGATAACGTTCCACAACAGCCTTTCTTAAAGCGACTTCACTTGCTCCATCATGATAAGCATAAGCTGTATCAAAGTAATTGAATCCATTTTCCATATAAACGTCTGCCATCTTCTTAACCTGTTCAAAATCTACACTTGAGAAATCGTTTTCATCAAGTTGTGGCAATCTCATCATTCCAAATCCCATATTCTTCATATTTAATCCCCTAATGCATCAAAATTTATTCATAATTCTTAATCTTTATATAATATTTGCTTATTATATTCCTTTTCCAATTCCAATTGTCTAATCTTTCTATCATATTGAGCAGCTTCTTCCTCTTTAAATTCAATCAAGCCACTGATAAGAATATCAATCTTCTTTTGGCAATCCTTCATTGCCTTTTCCTTTTGAATCTTCAATGATTCAATTTCATTGTCAATTTCCATAAGTCGCAGCTCGCTCATGGGATAATAGCTCAAACCTAAAGCTTCATCAAGGGCATGATCCAACAAATCTTGCAATTTCAACCCCTTTGATTTGGCCAGGTCTTTCTTCTCCTTATTTATCTTAACACTAGTTGTCTCATTAAAACAACCCATAATCATCACCTAAAGAAATGTTATAATCAAATCTTCTTAACACTGTTAATATAATATATAATCTAAATTTTTATATATATAAAATTAATGTTAAAGAACAATATATATGATTTTTAAAAAAAATGATTTTTAAAGATAAGATAATCTTAAAAACAATAAAAATTAAATATTTATTCAAAAGAGAAAAACAATTTAAAATAATGAAAATTCGATTAGAAAAAACTATCGATTTAAATAAAATAACGATTGATAAAACTTAAACTATGCACAATAAATAGTAAAATTATCAATAATAAAACTAATTTAATAAAAGATAGCATGTTAACCATAAAAATTCCAGTGCAGAATATAGAGGCAACAAGACAAATTGTACTAAATCATAAGATTATTGACTTTGACTATAAGATTAAAGTTGAAAATGGTTTCGGACATATTCCAATTAAAGAAGGAACAGATGATGAAACACTCACAAAAGTAATGGAAGAATGCAAAAAAGAAATCATTAATCAAAATGCTAATTATACAATCGAAATTATAGATTTAAACCAAGATGAAGACCTTGAAACTGTAAAGAGATTCCCAAGAAGCATAACTGAACTTTTAAAAGACAAATTAACTGAAGAGGAAATTGAGGAACTTAAAAAATCCTTTGACATTATCGGCGATGTTGTCATTGTAGAGATTCCGGAAGATCTTGAAGCCCATAAAAAGGAAATAGGCCAAGCAACCCTTCAATTCACTAAACGAAAAACCGTTTACATGAAAAAAAGTGCAGTTAAAGGTGTTACAAGGGTTAGGGAACTTGAACTTATCGCTGGAGAGGACAATCCTATCACAATCCATAAGGAACATGGAACAAGATTGAAATTGGATGTTAAAAACGTTTATTTCTCACCAAGACTTGCTACTGAAAGGAAAAGGGTACAGGAAGCTTGTGAAGATGGAGAAGAAATCTTGGATATGTTTGCAGGAATCGGACCGTTTCCAATTGTAATAGCTCATGAAAAGAATGTGAATATCACTGCAGTGGACATTAATGAATATGCAATCAAATATTTAAATGAGAATATCAAGCTAAATAAGTTGGCCCCTAATGCTCACATCACTGCAATTTGTGGAGATACTAACGAAGTTGCATTAAATGAATTGAAGGATAAAAAATTTGATAGGCTCATAATGAATCTTCCAGGATTAGCGCCGGAATTCTTAGATTTAGCAGTATCATTATGCAAGGATGGTGGAGTAATCCACTACTACGAATTTTCAGATGGATTTTCACAAGGAATAGAAAGAGCGCAAATAGCTTGTGAAAAGCAAAATAAGGAAGTTGAGATACTAAATACACGTAAAGTAAAATCTTCAAGCCCTGGAATGTGGCATGTAGCTATTGATTGTAAAGTAACAGAAAAAAAATAGTTAAAAATATTAAAAAAAATATTAAAAAAAGTATTTAAATAAAAAAATATTATTTTTGAGGAACTACAGTATAAAACACCAAATCCTCATCACCAGTATTTATTATGGAATGAGCGGATCCTTTTGGACAAACATGACAAGTTCCAGCTTTTAAAATCTCTTCTGAATCATCACATATTGCAATCCCTTCACCAGAAACAATGAAATTTATATCATCATTTGTTTCCTGAAGATGAGACCCAATTGATGATTTAGGTGGAATAACAGTTTTAATAAATCTTCCACAATCATTCACATCCATTTTTGCAATTACCTTTCCTTCCCCACCATTCATATTTGGAATTGTGATTTCTGAAAGTTCATTAAAATCAATTAACATTTCATCACCAATTTAAAGAATATTAGAAAAGATCCTTAAAGTCCTTTTCTAAATTGTTTAAATCTATTACTCCTTTTTCTGTAATGATTCCTGTAATAAGGTCTTTAGGAACTATATCAAAAGCAGGATTGATCACTTCAGTCCCCTCTGGACAAATTCTAGCTCCTCCGTAGTATATTACTTCATTAGGATCTCTTTCTTCAATAACTGTATCAAAGATGGAAATCTCCTTATCAAATGTACTGAATGGAGCTGCAATATAAAATGGAATGTCAAATCTTTTAGC
>NZ_JAFRJO010000096.1 GCF_017432245.1 Methanobrevibacter sp. | reverse complement strand
ATAAGAATTATAAATTAGTATCTTTGCTCTTTTTATTTATTAGTTTGATTATTTTTATTATTCATTTTTTTAATTGAATATTTTTAATAAGCTATTTTTAATTATTTATACATTAACGACTTCTTTTTCCTAATCTATAGAATAGGTAGTAAGCAAAGTAGTCATCGTGTCTACTGTTCATTGATCCTTGTGAATATCCATTTCTATATCCTTGATCGTAAGCATAGGACTCTTCATATTCTCTTTGCTCTTCAATATAATCGTCTTGCATTTTATTTAATTTCTCATCAAATTTTTCTTTAGTGAAATTTGATTTAGGGCTGTAAGAAACAATCTTTTTCATTGTATCATTGACATCGTTTCCATCATAGCTCAATGCATAGAATGTCTTGTTTGATTCAAAGTAGAGATAGGTCACGTCATGGTCAACTATGCTTCTATGGCTGTAATATGCAACGGCATGGTGCCCATCAATTTCCATCTCTTCAACATCATAAAGCTCATCAAGGGTGGATTCATAACCATAGTTGTTTCTAAGTGACTTGTCATCTTCCAAAGCCACAAGTCCAAATGTGAATACATTTGTCTTAACATAATTTCCTCCTGAGTCGCTTCCTCCCCCATACTCTGGTGGAATCTGAAAATTGGTGTTATATACAGTTATATTCACCCAATCTGAAGTGTCCACATCACTTTTTTCAGCACTTGTTGCACTAATTGCTAAAAGCGCTATAATCCCAATTACACATGTTAAAAAAATAATTTTTTTATTCATGTTTTATTCTATTTTCTTCATGTTTTTTAAAAATTTCTAAAATGAGTACTTTTTTATATTATGAAAACTTAATAATATTATTCAAATAAATAAACTTATTCAAAAATCTTAATTGTGTTATTATGAACGGTATATATTATTATGTGATAGCTTTCATTCTCATTTGGACTATTGCAATTATATTTAAAAATCAGCTAACCGATCATGGAGTTGAAGTGAATTTTCCTCTTTTGATGTGGAGAACACAAAGGTTAAGAGGTTTTATAGATAAATTAGCCAATCGTGCTCCAAGGTTTTGGAAATGGTATATGAACATAGGAATCGTAATCTCTGCAGGTTTCATGATTCTTATGGCTGTTGCCTTGGTCTATTCCTTAAAGACATTAGTGGATACTCCTTCAGTTAGCTTAATCGTTCCAGGTGTTGAAGTTCCAGGATCCCCTATATTCATTCCATTGCTTTCTGGACTAATAGCGCTTGCAACAGTTTTAATAGTTCATGAATTCAGTCATGGAATCCTTTCAAGAGTGGAAAAAATCAATATTAATTCAATAGGTCTTTTATTGTTTGCAATTATTCCAGGAGCTTTTGTAGAGCCAAATGAAGAGGAATTGAATGAATTAAGCCGTCCAGCTAAAATGAGAATTTACGTTGCAGGATCTATGGCAAATTTAACATTGGCGGCTATTGCATTGATTATAATGTTAGTTATCTCTTCATTTATCATTCCTGTGGTATTTGAAGATGATGGGGTTGTCATCAACAGATTAACCGAAGATGCGAATGCTAAAAATTACATGTCTGAAGGAATGGTAATCAGATCAATAAATAATCTCACTGTAAGTGACATGGCATCTTTCCAAAAAGCCACTAGTACATTAAAGCCAAATGAAACGGTAAATATTCAAACGGATCAAGGGGATTACAGTTTCCAATTGAAATCAAATCCTATGAACAAATCATTAGGATTCATGGGAATTCAAGTCAATGCAAACAATGTAATTGCTGATGGCTTTGACAATCAGTTCTACACTCCTTTATTATGGCTTTTAATGCCTTTATCTGATCTATTGTTTTGGATTTATTTCCTAAACTTTGCTGTGGGAACTTTTAACTTGCTTCCAATGAAACCTTTGGATGGAGGACATTTGCTTGAGAATCTATTGTCCTATATAATGCCTGAAGTCGCTTACAAGCCAATCGTTACTTTCATGTCTTTCTTCATGGGAATGATTATTGTGCTTAGTCTGGTTGTTGGTTTGGTTGGAGTCCCATTCTAATGTAATTATCATATATATTTCATTTATATTTTTTTCAATGATAATTTTGTTCGTATATTATAAAACCAAAACTTTATATATTTAGAAAAATATATAACTAAATGTTTAAGCATTTACGAACTAATAATACTTTAGTTAAGCAAATATGCTGAAATGTAATACATAAAACTTTATGTAATAAACTATTCGAGGAATTGAAATGAAAGCAAAAGCACAAAAAATAGGTGATGGAGTATACTGGATTGGTGTACTTGACTGGGACATAAGATCTTACCACGGATACACTTTAGATGGAACCACTTACAATGCATACATTGTATTTGGTGAAAAGGTAGCTATTATCGATAACGCTTATCCTGGAAAAACTGAAGAAATGATGGCTCGTATCGAAGACGCATTTGAACAAGAAGGCAGAGAAATGAAAGTTGACTACATTGTTCAAAACCACGTAGAAAAAGACCACAGTGGTGTTTTATACGACTTATGGAAAAAATTCGATGCCCCAATTTACTGCAGTAAAATTGCTCAAGGTGGATTACTTAGACACTACCCTAAATTAGAAGGCGCAGACTTCAACATCGTAGGAACTGGAGACTCCCTTGACTTAGGCGGTAAAACCTTAGCATTCTTAGATGCTTTCTTGCTTCACTGGCCTGACAGCATGTTCACCTTACTTGCAGAAGATGGAATCTTATTCCCTAACGATGCATTCGGTCAACACTTATGTTTCGCTAAAAGATTCGACACTGACATCCCTGAAGTTGTACTTATGGATGCAGCACAAAAGTTCTACGGTAATTTGATTACCCCACTCAGTAAAAAAGTTCTTAACAAATTTGATGAAATCATTGAATTAGGCCTTTTAGAACAAGTTAAAATGATTGCTCCTTCCCACGGACAAATCTGGACCGATCCAATGAAGATCATCGGCGCTTACAGTGACTGGGCAACCGGTAAGAGAGCAGAAGACAAAGTAACCATTGTTTACGATACCATGCACTACTCTACCCAAAAAATGGCTCACGAAGTTGCTGAAGGAATCATTGCAGAAGGATACGATGTTGAAATGTACTTCTTGCACGAAGATGAAAGAAGTGAAATCGTAAAAAGCATCTTAACCAGTAAGGCAGTTGCTTTCGGTATTCCAACCATTAACGACTTCCCATTCCCAAGCATTGGTGACATCATTTACTACTTGAAAGGTCTCCATTTCAATAGAACTGGATTCAAAAGACCTGCTGTTACCTTCGGTTCCATGGGAGGAAGAGGTGGAGCTGTAGAATTCATCGCAAACGAACTCACCGAATGTGGTTTCGAAGTTCTCGACCAACAGGAAATCTACTACGTTCCTGACGCAGAAGACGATGACACCAGCTTCAAATTAGGTCAAAAATTAGTTGAAGAAGCTAAAAAATTAGAACTTTAAGTTTGGATTTACATATCCAAATAAAGTTTGATCTTATAGTATTTGTAAGAATTTTTTTAATCATTTTCTTATGAATACTCTTTTTTTATTATTTTTTAAAAATCACTTAACCTATGTTATTTTTTTAAGTTTGTTCGTATTTTTTCCCTATTTTAGATATTTTTTAACGAATGTTCGTATTTTTAACTAAAAAACCATATAATTTTCAAAAACTATTCGTACTTTAATCTAAGTTAATAAAACATTTTGTAAATATAAGAACAAGTATATATGTAAGAAAGTTTATACTATAATTATCAAACAATTTTTTGTTTATATTATGTTTAAAATTTTTTAAATTTTTAATTAAATTTTATACAGATGTGTACATTATTTTTAAAATTTTTATTTTTTGAGTGTTTATTATGGAAAACGAAGAAAAGACTATTCAGCCAAAAGCAATTCAAATTTTTGCAAAGGCTCCTGGCGAGCTTGGTGTAAATGTAGTTAAAAGTCCAGTTAAATTAACAATTCTTTCAATGTTGAAAGATACTGATATGGAATTTGATGAAATTGTTAAAAATACTGGAAAATCCAAATCCACTATTTCTGTTCATTTAAAATCATTAAGAGAAGATGGAATCGTAAGCTACAGATTTGATGCAAACGACCACAGAAAGAAAATCTTCTTCATCAATTCCAAATTCTTAGGTGAAGTCCAATCTGGAGATGAAAAGGAATTGGAAGAAAGACAAGCAGAATTCTTGGTTAAAAACATTATGGATGTAGACAACTTCAAGTTCTCTTTCCTATTGTTCCACACCTTAAGATCTAACTTAATCCAAGAGGGAATCAACATAAACCCTGTATTGAACCAATCTGGTAAGAATATTGGAGCAGCAATGTATGAAAAGCTTTATGAAGAAGACATTAACAAATTCTGTGACAATATCATTCAATTCTGGGAAGATAACGGCTTAGGCAAACTCGAAATTGAATTAGGAGACATCATCAACATTACTGCTTATGAATGTTTCGAATGCAGTTTGCTACCTAAAAAAGGAAAACCAACCTGTTACTTAGATGCAGGTATTTTTGAAGCATTATTTGCAAACTATCTTAAGAAGGATGTTGAAGTGACTGAAGTGAAATGTTTCACCATGGGTGATGACTGCTGCAATTTCCTTGTGGAATCCCCAGATGGAGAAGCTTTTGCTTACTAAACATTATTAATTTTTAATTAATTATTCTTTTTTTATTTCCTTTTTTTCATTTTATTCTTATTTTTCATTCTTATTTTTCTTTGATTATAATTTAACAAGTTAAAATCAATTTATAGGCTAATATCAATATTCTAATCTAAATATTACCTTTCAATTGCTCTTTCTAAAACCTTTTTATATAACTTAATCCTAATATAATTGTAATGTCAGATTCAATATTTTGTCCCAATTGTGGGATGCTAAAAACTAATTGCGTATGTGAAAAAAGCGTTGCAGTTAAAACCAAAAGGCCTAGTGTGAAAAAGGAAAAGAAGAATAAGGGCACTTATTTTAGCAATTCTAAGAATTCCAAATTTTCTTCAAAAAATAAGCAATCTAAAGGTTCCAAAGGTCTTTACCTTTATGAAAATCGCAAACCTATAACCGTTAGTGAAGATTTGGATTTGCCTAATGCGGAAATTTATGATATTGCTGAGCATGATCTTCCTCAAGAAGTGATAGAAGGATTAAAGGAGGAATATCCTGAAATTTCAGGTCAGATAATCGAAAATTTTCCTTTTGAACGTCCTAGAGAAGGACAATTGGAGATTATAGCAGATATAGAAGAAGCTATTTCAAAAGGTTATAAGTATATCATATTGGAAGCGGGAACTGGTACAGGAAAATCCGCTGTAGCCTCTACATTGGCACGTATGTATGAATCTGCATATATCTTAACCATGACAAAGCAACTACAAAAGCAATATGCAGATGAATTTGATTTTCCGCTTGTTAAAGGAAGAGGAAACTTTGATTGCTTAAAGGATGGCTTAGAAGTGACTTGTGATATGGGCGCATGTAAAACCGCACCAAAAAATTCCAAGTTCTTCTGTCCTTATGGAATAAGCAAAAATCCAACACTTACAGGAGAATTGGCTTTCCAGGACTCATTTGCTTCTGATGTATTCTTCCAAACTAATGAGCATTGTAATTACTGGCAACAAAAGGCAAATGCAATCAACTCACCAATCACCTTGATGAATTATGATTATGCTATTCTAGAGTTGAATTATGTTAAGCACTTTGGAAAAAGAACCTTGCTGATTCTGGATGAGGCACATAACATTGAAGATAAATTAATGAAAACGATGGAGATTAATTTATACAACAGGCAGCTTGAAAAGGATATTAAGAAAGTGATAAGCCCTCAAACTCTTAAAAGCACTGAGAAAGGTGAATGGATAATGGAGATTGATGCAATACAAGGCCATTACTCTGATATTGAAATAAAGGATTTGCCAACCAATAAGGCAGATAGAATCAACTCCACCATTTCAAGACTAAAGTCACTTAAAACAAATCTTGAAAAAGAGCCAGGTAATTGGGTGATTGATGCAGATGAAAAAGGAGTATCATTCAAACCTCTCAGAGTTAACCATTATGCTGAAGATTACCTATTCAAGCATGGAGATGTTGTAATATTTTTAAGTGCAACCATTTTGTCTCATAAAATGTTTTCCAAATGGTTAGGTTTGGATCCGAATGAAGTTTATCACATTCAGGTAGATAGTCCATTTTCAGTGGAAAAAAGGCCTATAGAACTGAATTTAGCTGGAAAAATGTCAAAGAATAGGGTCAAGCAATCAGCTCCAAAGTCCATTGAAATATTGCAGAAAATATTAAAGAGACATGAAGGGGAAAAAGGCTTAATTCACACTCACAGTTATAAATGCCAACAATACATAATCAACAACTTATACAACAATAGATTGATTGCTCATGGAAACAACAATAGGGAAAGAGTGTTGAAGTTCTTTGAAGAGGATGATAATCCTCTGGTCCTCGTAAGTCCTTCTATGAGTGAAGGTGTTGATTTGCCTTATGACAAGTGTAGGTTCCAGGTAATCTATAAAATACCTTTCCCATATCTTGGAGATAAGCAAGTTCATATGAGAATGAAAAAGGATCAAAGATGGTATGCATATAAAACTGCAATGACTTTAGTCCAGACTTATGGTAGAGGAATGAGAGCTGATGATGACTCTTGTGTCACATATATCTTGGATTCAGATATACAAATGCTCCTTAAGAGTCCATTGTATAAATCATTGATTCCAGAATTCTTTAAGGAAGCTATTGTAATCAATGATGACAGGATAATCTAACTCCAAGCTTTTTGAGCCTTCGGCTCAAAAACCTTGACCAAAACTTTTTTTCTCACTTATGAGTAATACTGAAAATGGAAGAAATGTAATTTCTTCATTATGAGTGATAATATGGCAGTAAAAAGAGAAGAAATTGAAATTGAAGGAATTCCCATAATTTTAGAGAGGAAGAATATAAAGAATTTATACCTTCGAATCAAGCCGGATGGCACTGTTAAGGTTTCTTCTCCAATGAGATTATCAGATGATGCCATCAATGAATTTGTTTTATCAAGAATGGATTGGATTAAAGACACTAGGGCAAAAAATCTTGAAAACCCACCAAAGCCTAAGGTAAAATATAAGGATGGGGAAACCCACTATATTTGGGGGAAACCTTACACTCTACAGTTAATCAGCAATGAAAATGCAAAAAAAGCTTTTTACGCTGCTGATGATAATATTATTTATCTTCCAGTTCCTAAGAGATCTAATATTAAGCAAAGGGAAAAGTTATTATTTGAACTTTATAGGGAAGAGATGAAAAAGAATTTAAGCTATTTTTTAGATAAATGCACTTATTTTGTAGGAAAAGAGCCAAAAGAAGTAAAGATAAGAAACATGAAAAATTGGGGAAACTGCAGAAAGGACAAGAGAGTTACCTTAAATTTGAAATTAGCCAAAAAACCACCAGTTTGCACAGAATATGTTTTGATTCATGAGCTGTGCCACTTGATAGAATTCAATCATGGCCCAAGATTCAAGGCGCTAATGGATAATTTCTGTCCAAACTGGAGAGAGATAAAGAAATTATTGAATGAAGAGAATAATTTTGAATAAAGACAAGAAACATTTAAATAAAACCAATACAATTAAAATTATAATGAATATATAGGGGTGATATGATGGAAGTATTAGGTTATCAATTAATAAAAATAGACAGCACTCATTATGATGCAAGTGTGCTTGCAAGATATGAAAACCTAGAGGATATTGTATCTGCATGCGTAGAAAACGGATTGGATATAGTATTCTATAATGATGGAAAATTGATTTTGGAATCTGTTGAATAAAATAATTTTTTATATTCACTTTTCCATTCATTCTTTTTATGCAATGATTTTAAAAAAGCGGACCTAGGGGGATTTGAACCCCCGACCTTGGGATCCGAAGTCCCACGTCATAATCCTGACTAGACTATAGGCCCAAAAAACAGTTTAATTCATGATAATATTTGTTATACCTTGATAATATTTGTTATATATAACAATATTCATCTACTATATTAATTTATTCATTATCTATTTTAAAATTTTAGTTTTTTTACTTTTTTTATACTTTTTTTACTTTTTCACCAATGTTTAAATTTCTATTTTTAGTTAAAAATATTAATAGAATAAAATAAAAAATAAATTAGATAGAATTTTTAATAATTAAACAAAAAGAATTCAAATTTTATTTCATTGTGATTATCATGCTTACTAAAAGAATTATCCCATGTCTGGATTGTGACTTGCAAGTTCCTGAAGGCAGAGTGGTAAAGGGGATTGAATTCAAACAGATCCGCTATGCTGGAAATCCTGTTGAACTTGCTACCAAATATTATGAAGATGGAGCGGATGAAATTGTAATCCTTGACATTACCGCTTCCCATGAACGTAGAGGGACTATGGTAGATGTTATAGAAAGATTAACTGAAAACGTTTTCATTCCAATATGTGTAGGTGGAGGAATCAGAAAAGTGGAGGATTATACTCGCATGCTTAAGGCAGGGGCAGACAAATGCTCTACAAATACTGCAGCCATTCACAATCCTCAGCTATTGACAGATGCCTCCAAGGTTGTAGGTTCACAGGCAGTTGTAATAGGAATTGATGCTAAAAGAAGATATGTTGAAGAGGACAAGGAAGCTGCCAAAGGCAAGACAATTGTTGATACAGATCAAGGTGAAGTATGGTTTGATTGCAGCATCTATGGTGGAAGGGAATTCACTGGCATGGATGCAATCGCTTGGGCTCAAGAGTGTCAAGACAGAGGTGCAGGTGAAGTTCTTCTCACTTCAATGGATGGGGACGGAACCAAGGATGGATATGACCTTGTCCTTACAAAAGCAATCAACGATAATGTGGACATTCCAGTAATTGCATCAGGAGGTGTAGGAAACCCTCAACACATACTTGAAGCTTTTGAAATAGCTGATGCTAGTGCAGCTCTTGCAGCAAGTATTTTCCACTTTGATGAGTACCCAGTTCCAGTAGTTAAAAAGTTCTTGAAAGAAAATGGAGTTCCTATTAGAGAAACCTTCTAAAGTGAAAGCATGACCAATCTCAAATTCAATTCATTGATCAATCTTAAGTTGACCCAAGAATCAGGTCAAACTTCACAGGCTCCATGGAAGTATGATTCAGTTGGAAATACGGATGAGTTTAATGAATTAATTTACTTAAAAGTTCCTTCAATTATTAATGAACTTCATGATGAAACTATTAATTTAAATGAACTTCCAATTCTTTTAAAGCTATCACAACACAAATCTAATTTTAATGAATTTTCTTATCTATATGAGTTTCCTAAAAAATTAGGAAATCATCAATTTTCTCAGATTCTTGATGAAAAAAACTTATCAAGCAATGAAATCAAAACCATCGAAAATGAAATCAGAAAGGAATTATCCAAAATATATGACTTGGATTTTGACTTGGAAAAATTCTATGATTTCCTATTGGATGATAAGAAATTGGCTCCTTCTGTAGATTTCTGCAATGGGTTGAGATTATTCATTGCAAAGAATCCATTTGAATGCATCATATCTTCAATCTGTTCTGCAAACAATTCAATTGCACGTTGGACAAAGTCAATTGATAAGATAAAGCACAATTGGGGTGAAAAGGTGGAATTTGATAGTGGAATTTTTTATGGATTTCCAAGTCCAAATCAATTCCTGGACTTTTATGAAACTCCAATTGAAGAAGCTGATGCAGATGGGCACCGCTATGAAATCGATTGCTATACCCATAATCTAAAGTCATGTGGTGTTGGCTATAGGACTCCTTATATGAAAAAGGCAAGTCAGATGATTCTTGATGAAATGGATTTGAATGATATTTTCAATATGGATTATGAAGAGGCATTTGACTTAATTTTAAAGATGCCTGGTGTGGGCCCTAAAGTGGCAGATTGCATTTTATTATATGGATTTGGCTTTGAAGAGGCGTTTCCATCTGATGTTTGGATTAAAAGGATTGTTTCACATTTGTACTTTGATGGAGAAGAGATTTCTGCGGATAAGACAAGGGAATTTGGTATAGAACACTTTGGTGATTATGCTGGCTATGCCCAACTTTACCTATTCCATTATGCTCGCAAATCCGGTTTGATGGAGAAAATTAAGAAATAGAATTTATACTAGTGTTTGTTTGTGATTCTTATGATGAAAAGAAGATTTTTAGCATTGGTATTATTGGCAATAAGTTTATTTTTACTATTGTCTGCAGTTAGTGCAGAGGATATTGTTGCTGATGTTAACATTAATCCAGATAATCCTTTGGAAGCTATTGAAAATTCCAATGATAATTATCAGGATTATGATTCTGATGCAAGCAATGCTACAGGGGATGTTACAAGTGGAGATTCTTCAAAAGTTCCATCCAAATTCACATCTTCAAAAAACATTAGTTCAACTTATGGAAAGAAGGTTAAATTTTCTCTAAAAGTATTGAATAATGAAGGAAAAGCCATTAACCATACATTAGTGACTTTCAAAGTTTCTGGAAAGACTTACAATGTTTACACTGACCAAAGCGGAATCAGTTTTATTTATCTTAATTTGAATGCAGGCAAATATACTATAAAGTATAATGCAAGTGGCATTTCCGGAACAAATACATACTCTGTAAAAAACTATTACAAAATAACCCTTTACAAATGGAAATCTGGAGCAAATGTATTGAAGAATAAAAGAATCAAAGCAAATGTTCCTAATTCAACTCTCGTAAAGAAAATCATAAGATTAGCTAAATCCGGAACTCCTGTAATTAAATTCAAAGGAGGAAATGGTAAAGCTGTATTTATCACAGCAGGATGCCATGGCAATGAGTTACCTTCTCAAGTGGCTGCAATGAGATTAATAAAATATCTGGAAACTCATTCAATTAAAGGTACAGTTTATGTAATGCCATTCATGAATCCTAAGGGAACTGCAGCAAATGTCAGGGATTACAAAGGGGTTCATTTGAATAAGTTAGCTCATAAAAAAGGAACCATTTCCTATAAAACAGTTCAATTGATTAAAAAGTTCAAATGTGATGCTTACGGTGATTTTCATTCAACAAGACCTGGTGGAAAGCCTGGTAAAGACCTTGTTTTTGGATCTTATAAACCTACAAAAAACAGTGCTGTAATTGCCAAATACATTGCTAAAAATGCAAATGTAAAATATAAAATATATAAAAAGGCAGGAGCAGAGTATCCTGGAGCTTTAGAGGATGAAGTTAATTTAAAAGGAATTCCCGCTGTAACCTGTGAAGTGCTCAGTTCTCATGGAAAGATTAAAAAGGGTTCTGTTTACAAGTCATTATTGATGATGAAAACACTCTTGAAATATCATAAAATAATTTAAACTACTCATCAAACTCTTTTTCAAGCAGAATGGTAACCGGACCATTGTTCAATAGACTTACTTTCATGAATGCGCCAAAGACTCCAGTTTCACAAAGAACATCTTCACTGCATTTTTCTACGAAGTAATCAAATAATTTGGTGGCTTTATCCGGTGCCAATGCCTTATGGAATGAAGGTCTGTTCTTTTTTGTCTTTCCGTATAATGTAAATTGTGGGACAAGTAAAAGTTTTCCACCTATGTCTTGAACTGATCTATTCATTCTGCCATCATCATCAGGGAATATTCTGAGTTTGCATAGTTTTCTTGCCAAATATTCAACTTCTTTTTCAGTGTCTGTCTGACCAAAGCCGACTAAAACCATTAATCCTTCTTCAATTTTGCCTGTGATTTCTCCTTCAACCTCTACACTGGCATTTGTTACTCTTTGAATGACTAGTTTCATTATTATTCTCCAAAATTCTCTATATACTCTTATTTGATTTTTATAATTTAAAATTTTACTCTTAGCTATTTTTTATTTTTTCCTGTTTTTCCAGTTTTTTTACTGTTTCATTTTTAACTGTTTCAAATGAAACATTTATATCATATGAAAGATAATATAATCTTGAAAGTGATTACTTGTTAAATTTTTAAAGTAGGTGAAATAATGGAAAGTGAAAGCTTTCAAGGTATAATGGATAGCTCTCCTTTAGTTGCATGGATTCATAATCTATCTAAAAATCATTTTAAATACTTAAAGTCAAAGATTGCTGAATTTGATTTAGGCCATGAAGTGAGATACATCATGATGATTTATGATAACCCTTGCATTTCACAGGATGATCTGGTGATAATGTCTGGTCAAAGCAAGGGAAACATTGCTAAATCCTTAAAGAAATTAGAGGATGATGGATTCATTAAGAGGGAAGTCAATCCGGAAAACAGAAGAAAATACATGTTAAAGACCACTTCTAAAGGTGATGAATTGGTTCCTAAGGTTAGACAAATATCTAAGGATTGGGAAAAGGAAGTGGGAATAACAGAAGACGATCGAGAAGTCATTGAAAGAATTAAGGATATAGCCATTAATGGCATGAAATTAGTTGAAGATTTATAATTTTTTAGAAGATTTCGAATTTCCTTATTTACAATTTACGTTTATTATGAAAGTGATATTATGAAATTTGATTCAGAAACCTCTGTAGTGCTTGTATCATTTCTCACATCATTCTTTGCAGTGTTTTTAGCTGCTGGAATAGTCATAGGCGTTCCATCAATTGCAAGCGAGTTTGGAATGAACAATGTTGTTCAAAACTGGATTATCACAATTGCTCTTCTTGTTGTAGCTATATTCACTCTTCCTGCAGGACAATTGTCTGGTAAGTTTGGTGTTAAAAAGTCCTTGGTGATAGGGGTCTTGATCTTCCTTGTCGGTTCAATAGGAGCCTGCTTATCATTCTCTGCTGAATCATTCCTATTTTTTAGAGTGATTCAGGGAATTGGCGGTGCATTTTCAAATGTAGCATCTATGGCTATGGTTGTACAGGCAATCAATCCTAAAAACAGAGGAAAGGCATTAGGCTTTACTGTAACTGGTGTTTATTTGGCAGGGTCACTGTCTCCAGTGATATGCGGATTTTTGGTTTATAACTTAGGATGGAGGGCAATGTTTTACTTTACAATACCATTCTTCGTCGTCTGTATTGCACTGATGATTTTAAAGATTCCTGGAGATTGGAAAACATATGAAAACGATAAGATTGACACATTAGGTTATCTTATTTACGGAATTGGAATTTTACTCTTCATTTATGGATTTACAAGTTTGATGACTGGCATAGGTAAGATTAGCGTTGCAATAGGATTTATTTTGCTTCTTGTCTTTGCATATTATGAAACCAGAGTCAACTCTCCTGCATTCAATATGAGATTATTCAAGAACATGAAATTCACTTCATCTAATATTGCTGCTTTATGCAGTTACCTTGCAATAGCATCACTCACTACAATATTGAATTATCATTTCCAATATGTCAGAGGATGGAATGCCCAAATGGCGGGGCTTATATTAATAGTTACTCCAATAATCATGGCGATAATGGCTCCTAATTCAGGTAGACTCTCTGATAGGATACATCCTCAAAAATTGGCAGCTATTGGAATGGCAATTGCAACTTTGGCACTTTTGATTTTAATTTTCCTGGATGCAAACACTCCTATTTGGCTCATAGTCATTGCAATGATTTTTCAAGGTGTTGGTATGGGACTGTTCACCACTCCAAATACAAATGCAATCATGAGTTCAGTGCCTCCAAAGGAGACTCCAAATGCTTCTGCAGCACAATCTGCAATGAGGACAATTGGACAGACAATGAGTTTAGGTCTTCTTACCCTTGTGTTCGCTTGGATTATGGGAAGCTTAAAGCTCTCCTCACATTATGCAGGCATGGTTGTTCAAGCTTCTCAAATAGTTTGTATAATATGTACAATAATTTGTGTAGTTGCAATATTCGCTTCACTTGTGGGAATAAGATCTAAAGATGAGTTCAATACGAAAGCAAGTTAAATTTATTTATTCTTATTTAAAATCTTAAAAAGGTGAAAAATAAAATTTGATTTAGAAATATTTCAATTTTAGTTTAAATTTATGAATTTTTATTAATAGAGGGATTGTTATGAAATTTGATTTAGAAACTGTGGTAATAGCGGTATCATTTATTACTTCATTCTTTGCGGTATTCTTATCCAATGGGATTATTATAGGTGTTCCAGCTATTGCACAGGAATTTGCAATGAATAATGTTATTCAGAATTGGGTACCTACCATATTTTTCCTTGTGGTTGCTGTATTTACAGTTCCTGCAGGACAGATATCAGGTAAGTTTGGTGTTAAGAAGTCTTTGCTTGGTGGAGTATTGCTATACCTATTCGCTTCAATAGGTGCTGTGCTTTCCTTTTCAACAGAATCATTTTTAATCTTCCGTATGCTTCAAGGTGCAGGTGTGGCATTCTTGAACGTATCTGCAATGGCAATGGTAGTGCAAGCAGTAAAACCCCAAAACAGAGGTAAGGCTTTAGGATTTACTGTAACTGGTGTTTACTTGGCAACTTCATTGTCTCCAGTAATCTGTGGATTCCTGGTGCATAACTTAGGATGGAGAAGTATGTTTTACTTTGTAATTCCGTTCCTAGTGCTTTGTATTGCACTTATGGTTTGGAAAATTACAGACGAGTGGAAAACCTATGAAAATGATAAAATCGATACAATAGGTTCCATTTTATATGGAATAGGTATTTTATTGTTCATTTATGGATTCACAACTTTAACAACCAGCACAGGTCTCATATTGACTATTCTCGGACTTATCATATTGGTTGCATTTGGAGCTTATGAGCTTAGGCAGAAATCTCCTGTATTCAATATGAACTTGTTTAAAAACAAGAAGTTCACTTCCTCAAACATTGCAGCTTTATGCAGTTACATTGCAGTTATGGTAGTTACAACAATATTGAATTACCACTTCCAGTATGTAAGGGGATGGGATGCACAGATGGCTGGTATGATCTTGATTATCACACCGATTATCATGGCAATCATGGCTCCTAATTCCGGTAAGCTTTCAGATAGGATACATCCTCAAAAATTGGCAGCGATTGGTATGGGAATTGCAACTGTAGCACTATTGATTTTGACATTCTTGAATGCAGACACTCCAATTTACTTGGTTATTTTAGCTATGGTTCTTCAAGGTATAGGTATGGGATTATTCTCAAGTCCAAACATGAATGCAATCATGAGTTCAGTTCCACCAAAAGATGCGCCAACAGCTTCAGCTTCTCAAGCAACCATGAGAACAATTGGTCAAACAATGAGTTTAGGTCTTCTTACCCTTGTATTCGCTTGGGTCATGGGCACCTTGCCTCTTGCAACCAAATATGCTGGAATGGTCGTTCAAGCATCTCAAATCATTTGTGGAATCTGTGCAGTAGCTTGTATCCTCGCTGTATTTGCTTCATTGGTTGGTGTAAGATCCAAAGATAAGTTCAATACAGATAGGCCAACTTAGAGAGAATATAATTTTTTTAATTATATTCTTCTTTTTCTTTTTTTAAACTATTCTTAATTATTTTCTTTAAAACTTTTTTATACTTTTTTATTACTTATTTTTAAATTTTTTTAAATTTTTTATTACTTATTTTTAAATTTTTTTTTTAAAACTATTTTAAAACTTTATTAAATATATTCAATAAAATAATATTATGAATAATTTTACAGACGGATTCTTAAACTTTTTTAAAAAGGAAACAATATTCTGCATTTCTTTAGTATTGGCTATTGTTTCATGCTTTTTTGTTTTGCCAAATATTGATTATTTGAATTACATCAATTGGGAAACAATCATTCTTCTTTTTGTCATAATGGTTTTTGTAGAGATCTTAAAGAATCTGGCTGTTTTTGAAATATTTGTCCGTAAGCTATTGAATAAAATTAAAAACACTCGTGGACTTGTTTTGTTTCTGGTTTTCGCTTGTTTCTTTAGTTCCATTTTTATTACAAATGATGTTTCATTGATTATTTTTGTTCCATTTACATTATTGGCCTTAAAAAAAGTTGAAAGGATTGATTTAATAATATTTGCAGTTAGCTTAGAGACCATTGCAGCTAATGTGGGATGTATGGTTCTTCCTATTGGTGCTCCACATAATATTGTAATGTATACAGTATCCCATATTCCATTTCAATCATTTTTCATGTTGCTTTTGCCTTATATAATTGTATCAGTGATCTTTTTGATCATATTGTCATTCTTTATTCCAAGTGATGTAGTCAGTTTACCAAGCATGGGAAAGATTGAAATCGATTGGGAAGGATTCCTGAAAAGAGTGTTTTTAGGCGTAGATTATTACTTGCTTTTAACTTTTATAGCATTATTTGTTTTGATAGGAAATCTGCAATGCATTCCTTTCTTAAATTCCCTATTTAAGCAATGGATTATAGGCAATGAAGTCATATTTGGAATTCTTTCATCCCAAATCATTTCAAATGTTCCTGCAGCAATATTGCTTAGTGGATTCAGCACAAATTATGAAGCTATTATTATAGGAATCAATATTGGTGGGCTTGGAACTCTCATTGCATCTATGGCTAACCTAATTTCCTATAAAATACTTGCTAGAGAGTTTAATGATTTAAAAATTAGATATCTGATTGTATTCACAGTCTTGAATATACTTTTACTCTTTATTTTATTGGCAGTATATTTTTTAAATAATTGATCTTTGAAAAATCTTTGAAAAATTAGAAATTATAACTTATTATAATAGTATTATTAAAATAGTGTAAATAGTGAAGTGAAAAAGTTTTTAAAAATAGGATTACTGTAGTGATCCACATCATAGATGCAGAAACACTTCTAACAGTAATTAAAGGTTGATAAAAAATTAAACAAATTTTTTATATGTTGCGAATTTTTAAAGGTCTTATATATGAATTCTTTTTTTGGTTATAGTGTGATTATAGTTCACACTACTATATCTAAAAACCTTAATATATAAAGATTTTCGAATGTAAGTGCTTACTTGCATATTAAAATCCCAAAAAGAACAATAAATGACATTTATTTAAAAAATAAATAGAAATTTAGTCTTTAATTAAAGTTTTATTCCATTAAAGATAATATCCAAATAGTCATCCGCAAAGTAGTCTGATTCAATGTCAGTTGTCTCTCCATATATTTGCCATAATATGAGGGATTGGAATATTATGCTAAAGCACATTAAGGATATTGCCTTGGAGTTAACATTCCTTATCCTGCCTTTTTCCAATTGCAATTTAAAGAATTCTTCCATTTTACTGATAATTGTATCAGTGATTTGGGAAATTAAAAGTTTCCTATCTGAGGCTCCTTCAATTTCTTGCATGGCAACTCTGATAATACTGATATCCTCTTCTGAAAAATCTAAAATTCCATGAAAACTGCGTTTAAGATACTCTTCGATGCTGTCATCTTCATCAAAATCGAAGGTTTCTTCCAGTTTGGAAAGAAGCTTTGCCATATAGTAATCTTTAGTAGATTCTATCAGATTTTTTTTATTTTCAAATTTCCTAAAGATTGTTACTTCATTCACTCCAGCCTCAGCAGCTATTTTCTTAGTGGTTGCTTTTTGAACCCCCTCTTTTTGAACAATGTTAAAAGTAGCCCTTATGATTTTTTCTTCAGTGTTTTCCCTTTCGAATAACATAATAGTAAATATATTTTCATATTATTTAATATTGTTTAAAATTTTTTAAAAGAAAGATGATAAATAGTAGGATAATAGTGTAAAAAGTAAAAAAATGAAAATATAGATATTCAATTTTGATGAATATATAAAAAAAGTAAAAAAAGTTTATCAAATAATAATTAATAAACTCTTTATTTCTTATTTTAATAGTTTTTATTATTATCATCCACTGCTTGTTGGAATGAATGGGATGATTGCTTCAGCTAATTTGCTGATAGGCATGGTTTGAATCCAAACTTTTCCAGGGCCTTGTATTCTAGCAAAGAAGAGTCCTTCACCGAATAATATGTTTTTAGCGCCTTTTACTCTTTCAATCTCATATCCAACAGTCTCTTCCATTGCAGCAAGATGTCCTGGATCCAATAGCAAGGTTTCTCCTTCTTGGAGTTCATGTTCGATGACTTCACCATCAATTTCCAAAAATACAGTTCCTTCTCCAGAGAACTTTTGAAGTATAAATCCTTCACCACCAAATATTCCTGTTCCAAGTTTGTTTTTGAAGAATATTTCAATTTCTACGGAATCCTCTGCAGCCAAGAATGCATTTTTCTGACCGATTATGGTATTGGTTCCATCCAATTTGAAAGGGATGATCTTTCCAGGGCTGTGTGCTGAGAACCCTATTTGTTGAGTGCCTCTCTCTGCAGTAAAGAAGTTTAAGAATAAGCTGTCTCCAGATAATGCTCTTCCAAGCCCTTTCAAAAGGCCTCCTCCAGTATTGGTTTCCATAGTCATTCCAGAAGTCATGAAGGACATTGCACCAGTTTCATTTTTAATGGTTTCCCCTTCTTGCAATGTGCAGATTACAATAGGGAATGAACCGCCACGTATTTCGTATTCCATTATTTCACCATTTTTACTTATATAAGTTAATAATTGTGTTTATATAATGATATATAAGTCTTTAAAAATAAGTTTTTTTCTATGTTTAGAATTTTTTAGAAAGTTTTATAAATTGCAATGCATATAAAATAATCATTCATTAAGGAGGGTGAAAAATGGCAAGATGTCCGAGATGTGGCAGCGAAGCTATTGAAGAGATTAACTACAATACATACAAATGTCATGAATGTGGATATGTGATTAGAAATCCGGATGATTTGGATTTAGCCGATGAAGAGTACGGCTATTGATTTCAATTTTTAAGTCAGGTGATATTTATGCCAGTGTGTCCAGCTTGTTGGTGTCCATTTTGTTTTGAATATGGCGATGGGTCTTATAGATGTATGGAATGTGGTTGCATATTTGAAGATGATGAAGATTCAGATAGTGATTAAATGTTTTAAAATAAAAAGAAAAAAAGAAGAGTTAAAAACTCTTTAAACTTATTTTTAACCTTGTACGGTTACTTTTAACATTTTATCTCCAGCACGGATAGAGTTTACAACATCCATACCTTCGATAACTTGTCCGAATACAGTGTGAACACCATCTAAGTGAGGTTGTGGACTGTGAGTAATAAAGAATTGGCTTCCACCAGTGTCTTTACCTGCGTGAGCCATGGATAATGCTCCAGTTCCATGTTTGTGTGGGTTACCTTCAGTTTCACATTTAATGGTCCATCCAGGTCCACCAGTACCGTTTCCTATAGGGCAACCACCTTGAATTACAAAGTTAGGGATTACTCTGTGGAAGGTTAAGCCATCATAAAATCCACTGTTCGCTAATTTTTCAAAGTTTGCTACAGTTCCAGGAGCTTCATTAGGGAATAATTCCAATACGATATCTCCTTTTTCAGTTTCAATAATTGCTTTTTTCATTATAATCACTTTTTTGTTTTTTAATTAATTTAGATATTTTAATTATTAAAAATAATTTTTTAAGATAATTATTTTTTAAGATAATTATTTTTTAAGATAATTATTTTTTAAGATAATTATTTTTTAAGATAATTATTAATATGTAAACTCTTAGTTCATACTTAATTAAATATCCTATTTTAATATCTAATTTAATAATGTATTTTTTAGAATATAAATTTAATTATTTTAAGAATTATTCTATTATTGTTTCTCCAGATAAAACCTTTTTATAATCTTCATAATTTTTCTTAAGAAGTTCAGGAATATTCAATTCATATGGGCATTTGCTAATGCATTGTCCACACTCTGTACATTCTTCGATTTGTCTCATTTTTTCTTGAGTTTCTACATCTAAATTCGGCTCAGTTGGGAATCTCCTAATCCATAAGGACATTCTTGCACAAATGAATATTTGAATATCTTGTGGACATGGCATGCAATATGCGCATCCTCTGCAGAAGTCCCCTTGCAATTCCTCCCTTTCCTGCTTGATAAGTTCTTCCAATTCCTTATCCAGTTTAGGATCTTCTTTCATGTAGGATAGGAATTCGTCAAGTTCAGACATTTTTTGAATGCCCCAAATAGGCACTACATTGTCAAAGCTATTTATGTATGAATATGCTGCTTTAGAGCTTCTAATCAATCCTCCACTCATTGCTTTCATTGCAATGAAACCTACATTATTTGCCCTTGCCATCTCAACAATGCTTAATTCTCTTGGGCCAGTGAGATAGGAAAATGGGAATTGAATTGTTTCGTATAATCCACAGTTGATAGCTTCTTCCGCCAATTCGAACTTATGTGAAGTAAAGCCGATATGCTTTATAATTCCATCGTAATAGAGGTCGAATAATGCGTCATAAGCCCCACTTCCATCACCTTCAGTTGGACAGAATGATGGATTATGAATTTGATAAAGATCAATGTAATCTGTACCTAGATTATCAAGGCTTGTTTTAATGTCCTTTTCAATTGTTTTCCTGTCTTCTCCTTGGGTTTTGCTAGCTATTATAACACTTTCTCTTGGATATTCATCATTAAATCCTTTAAAAGCATAATTTAATTTTTCTTCACTATCAGTATAGGCTCTTGCAGTATCAAAGAAGTTTATTCCATTATGATAAGCTTTCCTAATTATCTCTGCACTTTCATCAAAGTTCACCCTTTGAATTGGCAGTGCTCCAAAACCATTTTTCTCTACTTTAAGTCCAGTTTTACCAAGTATTATTTTAGCCATCTTTATCAATCCAAATATTTAATCATTATTTTATAACATATTTCATATTTTTTCATCACATTTCTTAGTTTTTAATTAAATTATTAGTTTTTCCTATAAACTATTTTATATTAGGAACTATAAATATAATTGTGCTAAATTATTTTTTAAACTTTAATCATTAATTTAATTTAGAATTTAATTATAATTTATCAATTTTACCATTTATTATTTATAAGATAAGGAGTTTTATTTATGAATACACAAGAAATCATTGATATTGAAGATAAATATTTCATTAATACATTCAACAGAGTCCCAATTGTACTTGACCATGGAGAAGGGGTTAAGGTATGGGATATTGACGGTAACGAATATTTGGACTTTTTGGCAGGAATTGCTGTAAACTGTTTAGGTCATAATCATCCTAAGCTTGTGAAAGCCATACAAGATCAAGCTGAAAAGCTTATTCACATTTCAAGCATTTACTATAATGAACCTGCTACAGTTTATGCTAAAAGATTGGTGGATGCAACCAATTTTGACAGAATATTCTTTGCAAACTCTGGTGCTGAAGCAAATGAAGGAGCACTTAAGCTTGCTATAAAATATAGCGGCAAGCATGAAGTGTTATTCTGCGGAGACTCATTCCACGGAAGAACCTTCTTGACCTTATCTGTAACTGACCACCCAGAATACAGTGCACCTTACACAGAAAACTTGCCAAGAGGATTCAAGAAAGTTGAATTCGGCAATTTGAACAGTGTAAAGGAAGCAATCACTGAAAACACTGCAGCTATTATCATTGAGCCAGTTCAAGGTGAAGGTGGAGTTCATATAGCAGATGCAGAGTTCTACAAAGGATTAAATGACTTATGTAAGGAAAAAGGAGTTTTAATCATTGTAGATGAGGTTCAATCAGGTTTTGGAAGATGCGGTGCATTGTTTGCTCATGAATTGTTTGGCATTGACGCAGACATAATGACTGTAGCTAAAGGTATTGGTGGAGGATTCCCAATGGCTGCATTCTTGGCAAAAGAGGATGTTGCTGGTGGTTTTGTACCTGGTGACCATGGTACAACCTTTGCAGGAAGCCCACTTGCAGGTGCAGCAGCAAATGCTGTATTTGATGTCTTTGAAGAGGAAAAGCTTGTAGAGCACAGTAAGGAAATGGGTGAATACTTCCTTGAAAAATTATCTGCATTAAAAGAGAAATACGATTTCATTACCGATGCAAGAGGCTCCGGTCTTTTGGTAGGTTTGGAACTTAACTTTGAAGGGGCAGATATAGTTGGCAAAATGCTTGAAGAAGGATTTTTAATCAACTGTACTGCAGGAAACGTATTAAGGTTTGCACCTCCTTTAGTGGTTAAGGAAGAGGAAATTGATGCGCTTGTGGAAGCACTTGATAAGGTATTCGCTTCCCTTTAAACAAGTCTCTTTTTTCTTTAATTTTTCTTTTTTATTTATTTCATTTCTTATTTATTTTATTTTTTATTTATTTATCTATTATTTCCTATTTTTACCTATTTTTACCTATTTTTTCTTTTTTAAGCTTTAAATCCTTTTAATAGCTATTTTAATCCTTTTTATCAGATTATTTAAACTTAATTTACTTAATATTCAATAATTTTTTAGTTAAGTTTAATTATTAAAAAAGTAAAATAATAATTATTTATAAGGGGATGTTATTATAAGATTCATTAATTTAATTTTAAAAAATCCATTCAGGAATAAGACCCGTAGTGCATTGTCCATCATTGGAATTGCTATAGGGATTACCACTATTGTGGCGTTGGGCCTTATCACTACTGGAATGGAGGATTCAGTCCAAACTTCGCTGAATGATGTTGGTGCTGAGATAACAGTCAGCAATTCCAGTTCCATCAGCACAAACACTGGATTGATAGATAGCGAAATAGTTGATGAGATGAAAAATAGGACTGGAGTAATAGATGCTGCAGGTTCGCTAACGGTTACTGAAATGAATATGGACCGGCTGAAATCTGGAGGTTCAGATTCCAGAAGCAGTTTTGCAACCACTGTTGTAGGATTGGCACCTGAAAAACTTTATATGATGGGAATTAAAGACATTGATGGAAAAGTTTATGAAAATGGTTCTAGAGAGGCTATTGTTGGAGCCGAATACGCTGAATTAAACAATGTAAGCCGTGGAGATGACATTACCCTTCAAGGCAAGGAATTTAATGTTTCAGGAATCTTTGAGACAGGAAGCCCATTTGTAGACAGTGGAATCTATGTTCCATTGGATACTTTGCAGGATATAACAGATAATGATGGGGTTTCACGTATTCTTGTAAAAACAGGTGAAGATGTAAACGATTCAGAAATCAGTGAAAAAATTGAAGAGGATTACGAAAACTTTACAACACTGACCAGTGAGGAGATTTCTTCAATAGCGGACAATGTTTTAGGCATATTGGATACTGCCACCCTTGCAGTTTCAGCTCTTGCAATTATTGTAGGGGCAATTGGAATCATAAACACAATGGTCATGGCAGTTTATGAAAGGACAAAGGAAATCGGTGTTTTAAAGTCTGTAGGTTGGAAATCCAGAAAGATCTTAACCATGATTTTAGGAGAAACATTGGTACTGACAACCTTATCTGGAATAGTTGGATCAATATTCGGAATATTGATTCCTGAAGTTGGACTTAGATTATTCAATGTAACCGATTTTGCATTGGGTTACTCCCCTAAGACCTTCATTCTCGCATTTGGAATTACAATAATCGTTGGAATAATCGGTGGAATCTATCCTGCTTATAAGGCATCCAAGCTTGCTCCAACAGAAGCATTGAGGTATGAATAGGTGATTTTATGGATGGTTACATAGAAAATGAGAATGCATATCCTGATGATGAATATATCTATAATGAAACCTTCATCGGTGAGGATGGTGAGGAATACTATTATGAAGAGCCATTAATCAGCCTATTCGATGTTGTAAAGGAATACGATAAAGGAACTGTTAAGGCATTGAATGGTGTAAACCTGGATATCTTTGAAGGGGAATTCGTATCCATCATTGGCCCTTCAGGTTCTGGAAAATCAACACTCCTAAATATGCTCGGTGCTTTGGATAAGCCTACAAGAGGAAAGATCTACATTGATGGAATTGACCTTGTTAAAGAGAAGGACTTAAGCGAATTCAGACAGGAAAAAATAGGTTTTGTTTTCCAATTGCATAACCTGATTCCTAACTTGTCTGTTTTTGACAATGTCCAGATCCCACTGCTTCCTACTGGAATGTCAAATAAGGAGATGAAGGAAAAAGCAAGTGAAATCATCCGCGCTGTAGGTTTGGAGGATAAGAAAAAGCAAAGGCCTAATAAGTTGTCTGGTGGTCAACGTCAAAGGGTAGCTATTGCAAGGGCATTGGTGAATAACCCGTCTATAATTTTAGCAGACGAACCAACTGGTTCTCTTGATTCAAAGACAGGAGAAATGATATTGAATCTGCTTATGGAAATGCATGAGCGTTATAATGTGACTTTGATTATAGTTACTCATGACAATGGTGTTGCCGCTTTGGCAGAAAGAACCATAAAGATTAAGGATGGTCAAGTGATAGAGGATAAATACAATTACTAGTATTTTTCTCGCTTTTTATTTTTTTAACATTTTATTTTTCTAAGAGGTAATCGTGATTATTATGAAGGATATATTTGATGAATGTAGTTTAGGGGATTTAAAGCTAAAAAGTCGTATTGTAAGAACTGGAACTTGGGAAAGACAAACTGAAGATGGTGGATTCTTAAAGAGTGAAGTCTTTGACAGATATGAAAAGATGGCTAAAAGCGGTGTAGGATTGATCAATTCAGAAATGTTTGTATTTGATCCAAGAGACAGATTTGCCGAATACTGCAATAATGTGAATTATAGAGGTTTTGTAAAGGACTATAAGGAAATTACAGACATCTGCCATAATCATGATGTGCCGGTTCTTGGCCAATTGGCTTTCTTTTATTATAATGATGGTCTGAATCAAAAGGTTGAAGCAAATGACATTAGCTTGGAAGGAATTAGACGTCTTCAGGCAGATGTTATCATGGCAGCTAAGAAGTTCTCATTTGCAGGCTTTGATGGAATGCAAATAGACATTGGAAACAATTTTTATCTTGCTAAATTCATAAATCCTTATTTCAATCAAAGAAAAGACCAATACGGAGGCAATACAGAAAACCGTGTTAGAATCTGTTCAGAGATAATCAAGGTTCTAAAAAAGACTATGGATTTCCATGTCAGCTGCAGAATAAATCCTTGGGATGTTAGGAAAAATGGAATGACTCCTGAAGAAAGTATCAAGGTTGCAAAGGAACTTGAAAAGGCAGGTGCTGACAGCATTCAATTGACTGCAAGGACAATATCCTATCTTTATGATGGCAATGATAGAAATCCGTTCCTTGTGTATGTGGATAAGTTAATAGATGAAGTTGATGTTCCAATCATTTTAGGCGGTTCTATGAGGGATATGAAATCAATGAATGATGTTTTAAATGATTCAAAAGTTGAATTCTTATCCATGTCCAAGCCATTTGTAGCACAGCCGGACTTTTTAGCTGATTGGAAAGCGAATGGGGATGGAGTTTCAATTTGCCAAAGCTGCAATAACTGTTACTCCAAGAAAGAGAGCACTTGTTTTAAATTTAAATAATCTGTTTTTTCTCTT
>NZ_JAFRJO010000095.1 GCF_017432245.1 Methanobrevibacter sp. | reverse complement strand
TTATCTTTTCCGACCTTCCGATTTTTTTTTAAAAAATACCTCATTTTTTTAAATTTTTCTTCAATTAATCTATTTTTGTAAATTATTCCTTTTTTCACTTTTATCAGACTTATTTTTCTTGAATTAATTTTTTACTGAACAACCATCTATTTTAACTAATATTAAGTGAAAATAACTTGAAAATCTTGAAAATATTTGTTTAAATCTCTTTTTATTGTTCATTTTTTATTCAAAATGTTTATATATTAATAGTGATATATTATAGTAGGAAGGAAGTTTCCTTCCGACTATGAAATCATGAAAATTTTCAGTCGAAAGGGTTTCCAATTTCCATTATCAGAATGGACAATATCTCAAAAAAGGATGTGAAAAGATGTCAGTAAAAGACGAAAAATTAGACCAAATTATTAAAACAGTCGAAGCAAATGATATAAAATTTTTGAAATTGCAACTATCAGACATACACGGATTGCCAAAAAGTATGGCAGTTCCTCTTAAAAAAGCTGATGACATTGAAGATATCGTAAATGACGGATTATTGTTTGACGGATCATCAGTAGCAGGATTAGCTTCAATCAATGATAGTGATTTACTTGCAAAACCAGATATCAACACCTTCTCAACAATTCCATGGAGACCTGAATCAAAAGGAACCAGCAGATTCATATGTGATATCTTCACTACAGAAGGAAAACCATATGATGGTGATCCAAGAGGAGTGCTTAAAAAAGCATTGGAAAAAGCAGAAAAAAGAGGATATCAATTCAATATGGGTCCTGAACCAGAATTCTTCATTATCAAAGAGGATGAAAACGGAAATTACATCCCTGCGGATGAAGCGGAATATTTTGATGTAGAGCCATTGGACCAAGGTACTGACATTAGAAGAGAAATCGTATTTGGTTTAGAGCAATTAGGTTTTGATGTTGAAGTAAGCCACCACGAAGTGGCTGCAGGACAGCATGAAGTGGACTTTAAATATGCTGATGCTTTAAAAACAGCAGATGCTGTAATTACATTTAAGGAAGCTGTCAAAGCAGTAGTTCACAACTTAGGATTTAAAGCAACATTCATGCCAAAACCATTCTTGGGAATCAACGGTAGTGGAATGCATTGTAACCAAAGTCTATTCAAAGACGGCAAAAACATTTTCTATGATCCAAACACTGAAAACCAAATTTCACAGGAAGCATTATACTTCATTGGAGGATTATTGAAACATGCACAAGCTTTATCCGCAATCCTATCCCCAACAGTTAACTCTTACAAACGTTTAGTTCCAGGTTATGAAGCACCATGTTACATAGCTTATGGATTTAAAAACAGATCAACTTTACTAAGAATTCCTGCATCCCGTGGATTAGGTACAAGAATCGAATGCAGATCACCTGACCCATCATGTAACCCATACTTAGCATTTGCAGTATTGCTTGAAGCAGGTTTAGATGGTTTGGACAATAAGATTGACCCTGGTGAACCAACAGAAGAAAACTTGTTTGCATTAACTGAAGATGAAATCCTCCAAAGAGGCATCAGTAACTTGCCAACAAGTTTATGGGAAGCATACCATGCTTTAGAAGAGGATGATGTAGTTAAAAATGCTCTTGGAGAAAAAGTGTTTGACCAATTCTACACCATTAAAAGAGCTGAATGGGATGCTTACAGAATACAAGTATTCGATTATGAAAGAGATCAATACTTAGACGTTTAGACTATTCCTTTTTTGAATATTGGTGGTCAATCTAAAGATTTTTCTTAATAAAGATTTTTCTTTAGTTTGACTACCCATCAATTAAAGTTAAATGGTTTTTGAAATTTAGATTATTTTTTTAAGGCATATTGTAATTTTAAATAATTATTTAGAGACATATTGTAATCTTAAATAATTAAAGGCATATTGTAATTTTAGAATTATTTTTTTAAGGCATATGTAATTTTAGAATTACTTTTTTTAACATATTCAAATTAACATATTCAGATGATTAGTATATATTAGGCATATGTACGTGTATTCACCGATTATTTTATTGGAGGTATAAAAATGTGTGGAATAGCAGGTGTAATATACAAAGATAAAAAAACTCACCCTGTAGGAGAAGCATTGACATCAATGCTTGAATCATTGCAGCATAGGGGTCCGGATTCCGCAGGTTATGCAATCTACGGCAGTTTGGATTTTCCTGAAAATTATTATCAATTAAACATTGAAGTAAAAAGAAAAAGAGGAGCATTAGACAATTTAAAATCATTATTAAATCAAATTAGTCCAATATTCGAAGAGCAATTGATTGAGTCTGTAGGAGACTCAGATGTATATAAATGTAAAATAGCATTGGACGAATTTTCCCTTTTAAAACCATGCATTAACGAAATAGATGATTTGGAAAATGTAAGGGTTATCAACGGTTCACATTCATTCGAAATGATTAAGGATACCGGAAAAGTTAAGGACATTGCTGAACGTTTCAATGTTCAAAGCAGAATGGGAACACATGGTATAGGACATACCCGTTTTGCAACAGAAAGTGGTGTTGACCGTTATCATGCACACCCATATCAAAGCTACATCATACCAGACATAACTGTAGTGCATAATGGGCAAATCACCAACTACTGGAAAATAAGAGATCCATTGGAAAGGAAAGGGCACACTTTCGAATCATTTAATGACACTGAGTGCATTGTTCATTATATGGCAGATAAACTTGACCAAGGTTACAAATTAGAGGAAGCTTTGGATCAAGCGGTAATCGATTTGGATGGTCCATTTTCAATATTGGTTGGAACACCTAACGGTATTGGAATTGCAAAGGACAAACTTGGTCTTAGACCTGGTGTTATGGTGGAAACCGATGAGATCTTTGCAGTGGCTTCAGAAGAGATGGCATTGCACGATGTCACTGATTCAGATGAAATAGAACAGATAGCTCCAGGGGAAACAAGAGCTTACACCATATGATGGGGGTTTTTCTATGGAAGAATATGTGATTGATGCAAATGGTATGGAAGAGAAAGAATTGAATCGCACCATAAAGGAACAAGCTAAATATCATGATAAGCTCATTATTGACAATCCTGATTCCAAACACAATATTTGCGCTGGATTAACTGAAGATGTGGAGATAGAGATCAATGGTTCTGCTGGTTATTTTATTGGAACAATGGCTCATGGACCAAGGATACACATCACAGGAAATGCTGGCTGGTTTGCTGGAGACAATATGACCGATGGAGAATTGGTCATTGAAGGTACAGCTGGTGACGGTGCAGGTCAAGGAATCTATGGTGGAACAGTAATCGTTAAAGGAAATGTAGGTTCAAGAACTGGAGAAATCATGAAAGGGGGAACCGTAATCATTGGGGGAAACAGCGGTTTCATGACAGGTCTCCTTATGATGGGAGGAAAGCTCATAATACTTGGTGATGTAACTGAGGATGTTGGGGAATCCATCATGAGAGGAACTATTTTTGTTCTTGGAAATGTGAAAAGCTTAGGGAAAAATGCGATTATGGTAGAAACCACATCTGAAGACCAAAAGGAACTTCAAAAAATCTTGTCAGAATATGGTTTCAAACTGGCTGATAAGGATTATGCAAACTTTAAGAAAATTGTTAACATGCAATAGGAGCTGAGAAAATGAGCGAACATAGAATAGCTATGGTGGGAACACCATGTGAAATTATGGCTGCATCCAAACTTCAATACTATACCGATAGCCCTATTGATGTTAAATTGGGTTTATTCTGTATGGAGAATTTTTCATACAAGTACTTTGTAAATCTCTTGAAAGAGTATGACTTGAAAATGGATGACATTGAAAAATTCCAAATTGAGAAAGGATTTGTATTTTTACATTTAAAGACTAAAGAAACAGTGAAAATACCTCTTTCAGTAGCTAAGAGAATTATTAGGAAAAACTGTAATATTTGTGTTGAACTGACATCAGAAAGCTCTGACATTTCAATCGGGTCCATAGGATCAGAGGATGGATGGTCAACACTCATAATAAGAACTGAAAAAGGAGAAGAAATAGTTAATGGAGCAATAGAACAGAAATACATTGAAGCAAAAGACTTTACAGATTCACAATTAGGATTATTGAATAAGATTGCACAAACCAAAATAAGCAAAAATCTGGAAACTATAGAAAGAAGGGAATTCTTGGCAAGGCCTGTACTATACCAAAGGGAAAAGTCAGACGATTCAATCGATAAGGAGTTCTCTGAAGCATCATTTCAGGATTTAAGGTCTAATGTCATTGATGTTGGAGCATGTGTGCTCTGTGGAGCATGTGAATATGCATGTCCACACAATCTGATAACAATTGATGATACCAAACCAAGAATGAAAGGGGAATGTCCTGAGGATTGTCATGCATGCTTTGCAGTCTGTCCAAGAACATTTATCCCTGAAGATTTGAGAAATGACAATTCTAAACCAATAGGTGACTTCAAAAAAGTGTTGACAGTCAAATCATTAAAGCATACACAAGGTCAGGATGGGTCAATCGTTACAACATTAATCGACTATCTATTGTCCAATGAGATTGTTACAGAAGCACTTATTGTTGATAAACAGGATCATTTGGCTTGGAAACCTTATGCAAAGCTAACAAATGCAATTGATGAGGTTGTTAAATCTGGTGGAACAAAATACTCTGTCTGTCCAGTGTTCAAGCCATTAAGGGATTTGAAAGAGGATCAAGTCAAAAACATTGATGAGGGGGCAAAATAATGTCATTTACAGTAGAGAGAAAATTGGAAATTTGCAAACAGAGCAATGATAGGCCTGGATGCTGTTGGTACTTATGTGACAATCCCCACAAATCCTCATGTAAAAACTGTTATAGCTGTTATTCAAATTGTCCTCACGGCGTATATGAGGTTATCAATGATGAGCCATTGCCAATACATCAGGAAAACTGTGTAGGATGTAAAATCTGTGAGGAGATGTGTCCAACACATGCAATTTATGTCAGACCTCTTGTAGATGAAGGAAGAGGCGTATGGTCAAATTCAACAATGGTTGAAATCAAACGTAAAAGCCAAACAGGAGCATATAAGGTCAGAGGTTGTGGACTCACAAGAAGAATCCCAACATTCGATGACTTAAGCATATTGCCTGCACAGGTTTCAAGGCCACCAATAGATTCCTATAGGGAAACATGCAAGACTTCAGTGGTACTTGGAGACAGGTTTGCAGAAAATCCAATTGAAATTGATACTCCTATTATGATTGGAGCAATGTCTTTCGGGGCATTAAGCAAGGAAGCAAAAATAGCATTGGCTATTGGGAGCAGTAAGGTTGGCTCAATAACCAATACCGGTGAAGGGGGAATGCTTCCTGAAGAAAGGCATTATGCAGACAAATTGATTGCACAATATGCTTCAGGCCGTTTTGGAGTATCAGCAAGCTATTTAAACAATGCTGAAGCTGTTGAAATAAAAATAGGTCAAGGTGCAAAATCCGGTATGGGAGGACATTTGCTTTCCCATAAGGTAACTGCAGAAGTTGCTAGAGTTAGAAACATTCCAGAAGGAACCTCTGCATTAAGTCCTGCAAGACATATGGATATTGTCGGACCTGAGGATTTAGGTATGAAAATCAATCAATTAAGGGAAATTACCGATTGGAAAATACCTATCATTGTGAAATTCGCATCCGGTAGAGTGGAGCAGGATGTAAAGATTGCAGCTAAGGCAGGTGCAGATATAATTGTGGTTGACGGTATGCAGGGAGGAACCGGTGCTGGACCTGAAGTGGTTACAGAGCATGCAGGTATTCCTACAATCGAAGCAATAGTGAAGGCGGATGATGCTCTTAAGGACATTAATTTAAGAAGTGAAGTAAGTCTTGTAGCTGCTGGTGGAATAAGATCAGGTGCTGATGTGGCAAAAGCAATCGCTTTAGGTGCTGATGCTGTATACATCGCTACATCTGCATTGATTTCCATAGGATGTAAAGTTTGCCAATCCTGTTCTGAAGGTATTTGCCCTAAAGGAATTGCAACTCAGGATAGGGTCCTCAGAAGAAGATTAGACCCTATTAGAAAAGGACAGCAAGTGGCAAACTATATAGAAGCAATGACTCAAGAGGTAACTTCCTTGACCCAACAGGCAGGAAATACTGATATTGAAAACCTTGAACGTCAAGACTTGGTTGCATTGACAATGGAAGCTTCACAGTTAACAGGAGTGCCAATGGTGAGAAATTAAATTAATTAGGGGATATTATTATGGCTGCATTTGAAAGAATAAAATCAGGGATTCCAGGGCTTGATGAAGCTTTAGACAATATTCGTTTGGGAGATAATGTAGTTTGGAATGTTACAAATCTAAATGAATTCTCTTACTTTGTAGACCCTTATGTCAAACAGGCTAAAGAGGATAAGAGGAACTTGATATACATTAGGTTTGCTAATCATCCTCCATTAATCGAAATGACCGAAGAAGATTTTAAATTGCTTGAAATCGAAGAGAATAATCCTGAAACTGAGTTTTGCATGATTGAACGTGATGGAATCAAGATATATAAGGTCAATCCGTATAATCAATTCGAAACCTTTACATTGGAAGTTCACAGAATTATTGAAAAGGAAGGATTTGATGCATTCTATGTATTTGATTGCTTAAGTGACCTCCAAGCGGTTTGGTCTACCGATTTGATGATGGGAAATTTCTTTAAGGTTACCTGTCCATTCCTATTCCAATTGGATACTGTAGCATACTTCCCAATCATTCGAGGAAGACATTCATTTGATGCAATAGCTAAAATTCGTGAAACCACACAGCTATTCCTGAATGTACATTCAAACTCTCCTGAAGAGGTTTATGTTTCTCCACTTAAGGTATGGAACAGATATTCTCAAACCATGTTTTTGGGTCATAAGTTCAACCCAAGAACAGGTTTTGTCAAGGTTTTGCAGGATGGTCAGGAAGTAAGCAAATATTACAAGACCATAAATGATTCCGATAAGCATCAAGGCGGGCAAATCTTGGACAGTTGGGAAAGATACATGCTTCAGGTTAGAATGAAGTATGCAGAAGGTCAGAATATCGATGATGAGTGTGACAAGATTTGTGAGCTGATGATGACTAAAGACGAGAAGATGCTTTCCAAAATAAAGGAGTACTTCACATTTGAGGATTATATCACAATCTATGACCGCCGTGTAGGAAGCGGATCTGTAGGTGGTAAGTCATGCGGTATGCTTCTTGCAAGAAAGATAATCGAAAAGGAACGTCCTGACATATACAGAAATCTTGAACCTGATGATTCCTTTTACATTGGATCAGATTTATTCTATACATACATTGTTTCAAATGACTTATGGGACCTTCGTGTAAAGCAAAGGACTCCTGAAGGTTACTATAAATATGGAAAAGAGTTGGAGGAAGCCCTTAAAAACGGTACCTTTTCAGAGGAAATCAAAAAGGGATTCATACAGATATTGGATTATTTCGGCCAAAACCCGATTATCGTCAGATCAAGCAGTTTCCTTGAAGATGGATATGGAAATGCTTTTGCAGGAAAATATGAATCAGTCTTCTGTGTAAACAGAGGCAGTCTTGAAGAGCGTTTAGCTGCCTTTGAGGAAGCGGTGAAAGTTGTATATTCAAGTACAATGAACATTTCTGCTTTGGAATACAGAAAAATAAACGATTTGGATGATACTGATGAACAAATGGCTCTTTTGGTTCAAAGAGTTTCAGGTTCCTATTATGGTGACTATTTCTTCCCAACTGCTGCAGGTGTAGGATTTTCATACAGCCCATATTCTCCACTGCCTGATATGGACAACAGCAAAGGTATGTTAAGGCTTGTAATGGGTCTTGGTACAAAGGCTGTTGACAGGACAAAAAAGGATTACCCTAGAATAATCAATCTTGACAAGCCTGAAGTGACTATGGTGAAGGATATTAGGGAAAAGCACAGATATTCCCAGCATTATCTGGATGTAATTGATTTAAAGAACATCAGTTTGCATGATATTCCTGTTGGTGACGGTTTGGATGTTATTCCAAGATACGCAAAGAGAGTTCTGGTTGAACATGACCGTGAAGCTGAAAGAATGTTCCGTGATAGGGGTGAGCGCCGTGAAATCGTCTTTGTCAATTGTGAGGGACTTGTAAAAAATCAGGAATTCATTGATGAGATGAAGGAAATCATGGATACATTGGAAACCGCTTATGATTATCCTGTTGACATAGAATATACCGTAAATGTTGGTGAGGATAATTCATTCAATGTAAACCTATTGCAATGCAGACCTCTACAGGTTTCAATAAACAATGAAGCCATTGAAATGCCTGAGGATAAGAATGTCTTCTTCCATATCAAGGAATCTTCAATGGGTATGTCACGTAAGAGTGAGATAGATACAATCTGCTATGTCGATCCGCATAGCTATTATGAGTATCCATATGCACAGAAAAGTTCAATATCTCGTGTAATCAATGATGTCAATGCCTATTGCAAGGAAAACGGCAAGACTGCAATTCTGATAGTTCCTGGTAGAATAGGCACATCATCTCCAGAGTTAGGAATTCCAGTTGTATTTGCTGACATTAGCTATTTCTCCGCAATCCTTGAGGAATCATACAGTGAAGTGGGATATATGCCTGAATTATCCTTTGGAAGCCATATGTTCCAGGACTTGGTTGAAGCGGAAATATACTATGGTGCATTGTTTGAAAATGAGAAGAATTTGGAATTCAATAAGGATATGATCTATGAACATAAAAACATCCTGAAGGATATAAATCCTAATCTAAGCGAGGAGATATATGATATGATTCAGGTCATAGACTTTGGTGATGACAAGGCGGAGTTCTATCATGACATGAATAAGGATGAGACCTTGTGTGTTTTCAATTAAAATAATTGGAAATCTAAAGAAAAATAGTTAAATGATTCATTTCATTTAAGTAAATAAAAATCATATTGAAAAACATTATTGTTTTTGGGCAGGTGGGCGGGACATATGCCTTTTTATTTACAATAGTTCTTTTTTGCACAGAAAAAAGATTTGTAAAATAAAACAAAACATAGGACAAATTCTGTTGTGATTAGTGACCCTATCTGAATTTAGAGTTTTTTTCAGGTAGGGTTATTTTTCACATTTTTAAATTATTAATTTTTATTGATTATATTTTTTTTATTGTTATATTTTTTAGGGATTAAATTCTTTCGTAGGAGTCCCCATTTACTTTATAAACTGGTTTTAAGATTTTAAATGTTTGAATAACTTCAACAAAGGACTTTACAGCTACTTGATCCCTATTGTTTTTGGTGTACAATTCAAGGGAGTATAAATTGTTGTCCTTTAAGATAGCATATTGCTCTATTTCCAATCCTTCTTTTGTGAGATAAATGACATCCCAAATTCCATAATTGTCAAAGTTTTCCATTCCAGATTGCTGGATTTCACATTCCTTTGATTTCAAATCTGTTTCCACAAGTTCCTTTAACTCTTCAACAGTGTTTGCCAAACAAGGTTGTGTGGATATTTTTACAATAGCATTGTTGGTTTTATTCAATAATACAAGATGGGTGAATTCATCCTCTTCCTCACTTTTCATCTCTTGCCATAAGAATGGGTATTCCAAGTAGAAGTATCCGTTGTTATATCCTTTTTTCATTTGTCTTAAGGTCTCTTCAGCACTAAGTGTCTTTGGCTCTCCGTTTTCATCATTTCCGAGTTCAAGTACAAATCTATCCTTATTTACTTTAACCATTTAAATCACAATCATTATTTTTAAGTTATATCTAGCTATTTTTAGCTTCTTTGATTAATATTTCAAGTTAAATTAATTTAAAATATTTAAAGATTTTAAAAATTTTAATTAATGTCTCTTCTAATATAATTTATCAATTATCATTAATTAATTTAATTATAAATCTTAACCTTATTTAAGATAAATTTATATGTTTTTAAAATGTTATATTGTATTAATAAGATAATGTTTGACAATGGTTTTTTTTAAAATATTTTAGGTTTTTGATAGTATGGGAAAATTAGGTTTTTTATTCAATCCGGAAGGAAACATGCCTAAAGGTGAGATTAAATCAAGAGATGTGGAGTTTGATTTCCTCGGTTTATTGACTGAAAACATTGATGGGAATGATAATAAATCCAATGGAGCAATAAAGTTGGATGAGGATTCCATTTACATAGAATTGAGAAGCAGGCTAAACGGAAAGGTCAAGGATGCATTTGAAATAGCTTATGATGATTTGAATGCAGAAGACATTGATAGAGTAGCTGACAATAAGGTTCAATTGAATTTAGAGGATAAGACTATTCAGCTTAAGACTTTAGACCATGATATGCTAAGTAATTTTGAAACCAAGTTAAAGAACAAGCTAAACACAGGTTCTTTTGTACCTGAAGAGGAAAAAATAAGGCATGTGATTGCTGATGTTCCTGCAGAGATAAGAAAATATCATGATTTATTGAAAGATGGAATAATCACTGCAGATGAATTTGAAAAGAAGAAAAAGGAATTATTGAATAACTGATTCTATAATTGAAAATGAAGCATATATTTTAATTAACTCAACGCTTGATGATATTATGGAAATAAAATCTATACCTGAAATAATCAAAGAGATGGATTATTTGGTTAAAGAAGAAAAATATGATGAAGCCTATCAGTTTGCAAAGGAAAACATCAATTTGAATAAGGAATATGTTGAAGGTGAATACATATTCAAAAATCTTCTTGAAGAGCTTTTATTCCAAATCACTATCAAAAAGGAGATAAAAAGAAAATATCCTCTCATGTTAGACTATTCCACATTATATTCCAATTATGGAAATGTATTGTTGCATTTCAATGAGTATGAAAATGCCCTAAAATCTTTTAAATTATCTTATAATTACAATCCTGTCAATGTAAAAGCTATTTTTGGCTTATGTGAACTTTATAAAATTGAAAATGATTGGAATGAGTTTTATAATCTCACTATTCAATCCTTCAAATACGATTACTATTTAGATGATCTTTCCAAATCATTTGAAAACTTGTCCATTTATTATTTTAATGAGTATCATGCATCTAATGATGATGAAAATCTGAAATTATCTGTCTTTTTAAGCAGATTGGCTCAATTTTATGATGGTTCTAATGATTCCAATGAAAATAAAACAGCTATTGATTTTGATGTTGATGCCTTAAAACAATATGATCAAAGCATTGAAGAGATTAAGGATTATCTCAAGTCAAAAGGATTGCCATATGGTCCAAGCATTGAAGTAATCACTATATGCAAGAATCTTGGATTCCAATTGGATGAGGATAAGAAAGTGGTTCCTGCATTGTTCTATTTCAATATTGCATATGATTTAACTGGAGATTCTGCAATTAAGGATGTTATTGATGATTTGGATGCTAAAGTTGAAAGAAAACTTAACGAATAATGATCTGGCCAAAAATTTGCTTTTCATTTAACTTTATATGTGATAAAAATTGTCTTTTCTTAAAATTTTTTATTTTTTCAAAATTAAAAAAACATAAATTTAAGTTCTAATATATAAACTTTACTATGAATTTTAAAAAAATCTATAAATATTATTAAGTTCAATATTAATTTGTGTTAATGAATTTGACTTTTATGCTGTTTTTTAAAAAATTAGAGTCAAAAATTCAAAACCTTTATATACTATTAATTACTTATATTTTTATATCAGTGTATTATATATTAGATAGCACTATGTCTGATATGTATCTAGATTGCCGAGATAGTCTAGCCTGGTAAGGCGCGGGACTGGAAATCCCGTGAGGGTTCACCTCGCCTGGGTTCAAATCCCAGTCTCGGCGTTTATTAGTGTATAGCAATTTAATATAGTTCTATTTAATAGGATTATTATTAATGATAATATCACTTTTATCAAATTATCATTAAGGTAAATCTAATTCAAATAAGCTTTACGAATTGGATTTATTTAGTTTGCTTTTTTTTAATTAGTTAAATTATAATCTAGCTATGGCTTTAAAAGTTTATTAGTAATTTATTGAGTATTAAGTTACTCTATCTTTTGGTAAGCTGAGCGTAGTTATTATTTAATTAGAATTATTAAATGTGCTTGAAACTGATATGAACTCTTGGTTAGCATTGGTTGAATGGCTTAGGATTAAGTTTTTAGACTATTGTTAGACTAAGTTTTACATTGTTGAAAAAACTGTGCTTTAAAATAAAGCATTCGAATCCGCTAAATTTTTTAAATAACGTCTCGTGGGTTCGCTCCAAAGAAAAATAATATGGAGGTTACTTTAATGGAAGACGACTTTAAGCACTTAGTGCGTATATCCAGAAAGGACGTAGATGGTAACAAAACTATCCAACATGCTTTAACTGAAATTAAAGGTATTGGATTATCCTTATCTAGATCTATCTGTCTTACCTTAGGTTTAAATACAGATGACCAAATCGGTTACATCTCTGAAGAAGATGTTTCTAAAATTGAAGCACTCTTAGAAAATCCTCAAGAATTCAATATTCCTGATTGGATGTTAAACAGACGTAACGATTATACTACTGGTGAAGATCTTCATTTAATTGAATCTGACCTTGACATGACTTTAAGAGATGATTTAAACAGAATGAAAAAGACCAGAAGTTACAAAGGTAGAAGACACGAAGTTGGTTTACCAGTTAGAGGACAAAGAACTAAATCTACTTTCAGACACAGTTCCACTGTCGGTGTAAGTCGTAGAAGAAGATAATTTCATATCTTGTTTGACTTAGGTAAACTATGATGGATTATTACGAAATTTATAATAAATTTATGATTATTATATCAAGATAAGGAGATGTGATTATGGGACATCCAAGAAAAGCAAGGAAAAAGTATGATACACCACCTCATCCTTGGAATGCAGAAAGAATAAAAACTGAAAATAAATTAATGTCTAAATACGGCTTAAAAAACAAAAAGGAAATTTGGAAAGCTGATACTTTAGTTAGAAAATACAGTAGGGAAGCAAGATACTTACTCGGTTTCTCTCAAGATCAAGTAAAAGTTGAAACTGAAGAATTATTAGGACACTTGAAAAGAACAGGGATCCTTGATGAAAACGCTCACTTAGAGAATATTCTTGACTTGACTGTTGAAGATATTTTAAGAAGAAGATTACAAACTATAGTTTTCCAAAAAGGTTTAGCTCGTACTGCTAAAGAAGCAAGAATGTTTGTAGTACATGGACACATTGCTTTAAACGGTAAGAAATTAAATTCTCCAAGTTATGTAGTGAAAAGAGGAGAAGAAGAAGCAGTTGGTTTCTACCACTCTTCCCCTGTAGCTAAACAGATTGAAGAATACAATAAAGCAGCAACTCAAGCTGGTGAAAATCAATAAGGTGTGTAATTATGGCAAAAGACGAAAAATGGGGAATAGCTAATATTTATTCATCCTTTAACAATACTATCTTAACTGTAACTGATATTACCGGAGCAGAAACCATTTGTCAATGGTCTGGTGGTAGAGTAGTTCGTGCAGACAGACAACAATCCTCTCCTTTTGCAGCTATGGAAGCAGCAAACAGAGCAGCTGAAGATGCAAAAGAAAAAGGTTTTGTCGGATTACATATTAGAGTAAGAGCTCCTGGTGGAAATGGTCCTAGAAGTCCAGGTCCTGGTGCACAAGCAACCATTCGTGCATTAGCAAGAGCTGGAATTAAAATTGGTAAAATTGAAGATATCACTCCTATACCTCATGATGGTACTGGAAGACCAGGCGGTAAAAGAGGAAGAAGAGTATA
>NZ_JAFRJO010000094.1 GCF_017432245.1 Methanobrevibacter sp. | reverse complement strand
TCTTCATCAATTACATAGATAGGAGTGCCATATTGTTCCACAAGGTCGCAAGCATCAGCACCACCAATATCCAAATGGCCTTTATCGTTTGTTTTTATATTTAAATCCATTTTGAGCCTCCGATAAAAAAAATTTTAATCACGAATAATTATCTGATAATAATCAAAAATAAGTTTTCAATAAATATCTATTTAAACTAATATATAAAATTATTTAAGGAACTAGATTATCCGACTCAAAAAATGTGACATTTTATTAATGAAATGAAATCATATAGAATAGTAGGGAATAAAACTTTTAAAATAAAAAACCAAATGCAATGATAAAAATTAGGAGAGGTGATGGAATGAGCAATAAAAGAGATTGGGGATTGACTGTAAGGGGAATAGTTAGAAAAGAAGATAAGATATTGATAGTCAGAAGGCATCCAAGTTCAAGAAACAATCCGCAAAAATATGAGCTTCCAGGAGGCAAAGTGGATCCTGGCGAGTTCTTTGATGAAGCCTTAGTTAGGGAATTCAAGGAAGAGACAAATCTTGATGTAAATATATTAAGCTTATTTGAGGTAGTGCAAGATGAATTCATAAGCCGCAGAACAAACAGACCTATTAGCACTCTTCAAATTATGATGAATCTTGAAATTATTGATGGAGAGCTTCAAATAAGCTCAGAACATGACGATTTTAAATGGGCAAGTATGGAAGAACTAAAAGAACTTTATGATGGTGATTTGGTAACTCCTACATTAAGAAAAACCCTAGAAAAAAGAAATTTTAAGATATGAAAAATTTTAAGATATAAAATAATAAAATAATTAAAAAAAGAAATTTTGAGGTGGAAAAATAAAAACATTATTTTATATTTCTATCCTCTAACTCTTTTTATGACTTCTTTTATGCTTAATCCAAATTGCTTATACACTTGAGAACCTAAAATCATAAAGCTTATTATGAACAAAATAAGCCCAATTAAATAATCAAGCGGACCTGCAAGACCATATTTATTCAATTGAATTATTGAGTATATTGCAGCAATTGCCATTAACCATGCTGTAACTAATCCTGGAGTATATGGCTTGTCCAATTTATGAATCTTTATTCCTGCAGTGTGAATAAATGCCTCAAAGATTGATAAGACAATTGTCATGATGAAGAAAAATACAATATTGTCAAATATGTATCCAAGAGCCAAATAAGCCAATAAGAATAAAAATACGCATAAATTAGCGCTTCCCACATCAAAATCATTTATATCCACTTTCAACTTTTTTAGCATTAGCTTATGAAAGCCTCCCGGCCAGTACTTTTCTTCAACCTCATGTAAAATGAAAAGCACACCGAAGAGATTCATTAATTTTCTCACTATTGAAATGCTATCCCAGTTTAAAAAATCATATATTGTCATTATTGCAACTAATGCAATAAGAATATAAAGATTATACTTTTTTAGAAAATCTATCATGCTTTCCCTCCAATATAATTTTTAATATTATAAAAAATCAATAATAATTCCTGACGGATTCTATTGCTAAAATACCTAAAATTTCATTAAACTTCCTTTTTTCATCTTCACTTAAAACCTTGAATAAACTGTTGCACCAGTCCTCTTCAAGATGAAGTGTTTTTTCCCTGATTTCAAAACCTTTTGAAGAAAGGGAAATTAATCTTCTTGTCTTATTCTTTTGATCAATGCTTCGAATAATAAATCCTTTTTTCTCTAAATTCTTTAATGTCCTTGCAACTACAGGTTCTGAAACTAAAAAAAGATTGGATAAATCCTTTTGAGTAAGCTCCCCATTTTGTTCACCTATTCTAATGATATAAGGCAACTCTGAAGGATTGACATTTGTTCCTTCCAGCTTATCTTCAAAGAATTTGGTGTGCCACTTAATGATCATGTTCAATGCAGGAAATGCAGGAACCGTGTCAAAATTTTCAAATATCTCCAATAAATCCATAAAATCACTATAAATTATTAATTTTAGATATGATTAAAATAAAACTTATCATGATAAGTTTAATTATAATTAAGTGAATAATGATATTTAAATATTTTGATAATGGGAAAATTAAAAAGCTTTTCTATAAAAAAAATAAAAAATTAGGAAACAGAATATAATAAAAATAAAAATGCATACAAAAGAGATGAAAAGAAGATTAAAAAAATAATAAAAAGAAAAAAAGAAGAGAATGTAAAATGATTAGATATTAAATAGCCTTTCGGCTTTGGCCATTACATCCGCTATCTTTACATTGAATGGGCATCTGGCCTCACATTCCTCGCAGCCGGTACAATCGCTTGCATTATAGGATAAATTATTGTAATGCTCACGAATGCTATCTGGAACCTTTTCCTGATTTTTGGCAAGGTCATACAATTTGTTTACCATAGCAATATTTATTTCTGCAGCGCATGGCTGACAATGGCCGCAATAGGTACATTGCCCTTCAAATGAATGGTTAGGAGCATTCCTTAAAACTTCTCTAAAGTCCTTCTCTTCTTCTGTTGCATCACAGTAGCCAATAGCTTCCATAAGCTCATCAGGATTCTTTACTCCAACAAATATGCTGCAAACCCCATCTTGGGAAAGTGCATAATGAATGCATTGAATAGGACTTAATGCAACTCCAAATGGAGATGTCTCAGCAGACAAAAGGTTGCCTCCTGCAAATCCTTTCATTACTGTAAGTGCAGTTCCTGTTTCCTCACATAAGCTGTAGAGCTCTGCCCTTTGAGGGTTTAGCCCTTCCATTTCATCATTGTACATTTCATCATTTCTATAATCCTCAATGTTGTCTGTAGGCTCGAACATGTCAAATGCAGGATTGATTGAAAACATCAAGAGCTCTATTTCAGGGTTCAATGCTGCAAGCCTTCCAATTTCAGGGTTATGGGTAGAAAGTCCAATGTGATCGATTGTTCCTTTTCTTTTAAGTTTTCTTACATATTCAATGAACTCCCCATTCATTATCTCTTCATAATCAGCCATTTCATCAACATAATGGATCATTCCAAAATCCAGTCTGTCTATTTGGAACCTTTCCATAAAGTCTTCAAATGCAGGAATCACCTTATCCATTTCACGGGTTCTTACATACTGCTCGTTTTGCCATGTTGAACCAATGTGCCCCTGAATGATCCATCTCTCACGGGTATCCTTAATTGCCTGACCTAAATTGGAACGCACTCCAGGCTCACTCATCCAGCAGTCCAGGAAGTTTATTCCATTTGCTTCACAGATTCTGATTAGTTCTTCTGCATCTTCATAAGGTCTTTCAACTAAAAATTCAGCTCCAAATGCCACTTCTGACACTTCTAAACCTGTGTTACCTAATTTTCTGTATTTCATGATAATAATCTCCAAACAATTAAAACGGGATTATAATATTAGCTAATCAAAGCCTCAACATAGGGATTGAAATGGTTTTGAAGAACCTTTACTATAGGTCCAATGATTAGAGCTGAGATGATGGTTCCTTCACGGACTCCAGCCAGGTAGCCTAAAAATACTACAGACAAAATCGCTGCTGTTAGAACCAGACTTGTGTCAAAGAAAGGCTTTACCTTTGGAAACTCTTTTTTTAAAACCTTTGAAATAGCTACTATAATTCCATCAGGAGGAAGATAAACCACTTCCGTTTGGACCTCCAGCAAAACACCAAATGCCACTACAAGACAGCTTAAGAGAAGTGTTGCAAATTGACTTAAATAGTCTGCAGGATTTAAAAAGCTTACCAGCATCATTGAAAAGTCTATGGAAAGGGAGAAGATTGTCCCTACAACTATCTGCAAATACTGCCTTCTTTCAAAATCGCCCCTTAAAAGAATTATCTGTACAGCTATAAAAATTACATTAAATATCAAACAAACGGTTCCAACACTCATTTTCAATATAAGACTTGAAACATACGGAAGACAAATGATAGGAGAGGTTCCTAAGTTTGCCTTGATTGATATGGCTGCACCTAAAGATATGAGAAATAGTGAAAACAAATAAATGACATATCTTAAAATCTTTTTTAATTGCATAAAATATAGTTTGCTTTAGAATACTTAAATAATTTTTTAAAAAAAATATAGAAAAATAGCTATAAAAAGTAAAAATAACTGAAAAAAAATAAAAAGGAAAAGAGAAAAAACAGATTATTTAAATTTAAAACAAGTGCTCTCTTTCTTGGAGTAACAGTTATTGCAGCTTTGGCAAATTGAAACTCCATCCCCATTCGCTTTCCAATCAGCTAAAAAGTCCGGCTGTGCTACAAATGGCTT
>NZ_JAFRJO010000093.1 GCF_017432245.1 Methanobrevibacter sp. | reverse complement strand
TATGCAATTTTAATTTATTTATCAAATTTTAAGTTATTTATTAAATTTTAATTTATTTATTAAATTTTAATTTATTTATCAAATTTTAATTTATTTATCAAATTTTAATTTATTTGTAATATAAAACTATTTAGTTATTTTGTTTTAATATTAAAGCAATATTAATATTTAAATTTAATTTTAAAGCTCAAAAAACTGTCTAATTTATAAATGATTAGTTCAAAACTATTTTTGAAGAAAAAATTTTGCTCAATGATTTATTTATTTTAGCTTGTTTTTTCTTCTAAATTTTATGAGGTGTTATGACAGTGAAATTAAAATTAATATATTTAATTTGTATGATTCTCTGTGTTTTTATAACATTTTCTGCTGTTAGTGCTGCTGATTTGAATGGAGAATTAATCAATGATGATTCTAATCAAGCGGCATCAATATCACAGTCTGAATCTTCCATAACAAATTTAAATGAAAACAATGATAATTTAGGAATTTATAGTGAAGATAAAGATTGTGTAGATTCTGTGAATGGGTTATCCAATTCAAATCAGGAAAATTCTATTGACGATAATATTTACTCTATTTCTGATTTGGATTCTATTAACTCAGATGAGAAATCTCTTAAATCTAGTCTTAGTTCTATTAATTCAAATGGTATGTCTAGTAATTTAGATAGGTCCAATGATGAATCAAATGATGAAGCTCTTAAAGCTAGTTCATCTAGTTTTGAAGATTTGCAGATCTTAATTGACAATGCAAGAGTTGGAGATACAATTAATCTGGAGGGGAAAACATTTGTTGGAAATGGGACTCAAATCTCAATAAGTAAAGCCATTAGTATTAATGGAGGTTCCAATTCCAATATGGCAACTTTAGATGGAAAAGGATTATCCTTTATATTTTTCATTAAAAGCAATGATGTTCATTTATCTAACTGTAATTTTATCAATGCTTTAGGCAATGCAGTTTATTTAAATGGTAATGATACATCCATTTCTAATTGTAATTTCTGGAATAATAGTGCAAGTTTATATGTTTCTCCTGCAGGTGTGGGTTTCTTGCTTGAGAACAGTAATTTTACAGATGGAATCTATAAAGAGGGTTCCAACGTATTTGTCAGAGCAAATAAATCTACTGTAAGGAACTGTAATTTCATTAACAATACTCTTGAAAATCATGAAGGCATTCAAGGTTATGGGGGCGCATTGCAAATTGGATGTTCTGATAATCAAACTAATGAAGGTTATGTTATCAACTGTAATTTTATTAACAATACAGTTATCACAAATGCTAATGATACCCATGCAGGAGCTTTATGCTTCCGTCCTGGAATAAAGGTCAGCAATTCTAATTTCATAAACAATTACTGCAATAAGGTTGGAGGAGCAACTACATTGCATAGTGATGGCGAATTATTCAATTGCACTTTTATAAATAATCGTGCTGGTGAATATGGAGGTGCTATAAGCACTGGATTCAATGGTGATTACATTAGTGTGAATATTACAAATTGTACTTTTATAAACAACTCTGCACCAATGGGTGGAGCTATTCAAATTAAAGGACATAATGTGAAAGTGACTAATTCTATTTTTGAAGAAAATAAGGCGAATGAAAGTGAAGGTGGAGCTGTTTTTATTATGGGAAATGATGCTTTAATCATAAACTCAACATTCCAAAATAATTTTGCAAAAACTGTTGGAGCTGGAATATTGATTAATGGAACTTATGTATCTGTTTTAAATTCAAGTTTCAATAATAATATAGCAGATTATGGTGCTGCAGTTTATATTATGGGATCTAATGCTAATTTATTTAGTTCAAATTTCACTAATCACAATGTAAAAAATGGTTCTGTCTATATAAAAGGGATAAACGCTTATGTTTATGACAGCATTTTTGAAAAAAATCTTGGTGAATCTGGTGCAGGATTATATGTTGAAGGATTAAACGCCACATTGATTCTAAGCAATTTTTCATCTAATAATGTCACTGCCAAAGGTGGTGCAATTTATATTAATGGATCTAATGCTCAATTGATTTTATCAAATTTTTTAAATAATAATGCAATTCCAAAAAGTTTAGATGAATATAGTGGTTTAGGTGGTGCAGTTTATATTAAAGGAGATAATAATGCTATTGATTCTTCAATCTTCAATTACAACACTGCACGAAATGGATCTGCTATTTATACCGATGGATTGAATATGTCTTTATCTAATACCAATTTTGATAGAAATCAAGCATGGTCATATATTTTAGCTTCAAGTGTAAACCCATCTCTAAGTTATTTTAACGAAAGCGACATTTTAATTGATTTGACGTTAGTAGGAGGCAATAATATTGCAAATGCAATCTATAATACTGCTTCAATGGATGAGATTTACTTTTTTAATGTCAGTTATGTATCTTCAAAAGGTCCAAGGTTTACAGGGCTGGAAGAGTTGCATCCTGTTGATGGTGCAGAAAATAGCAATGATGGAAGCTTGTTGTATCAGGATGATAGAGAAGATAATCAGTTGGTTAATGTAGTGATCTATAAAGATTCTCAAGATAATGGTGTAGGAATAAATGGTCTATCTTCAAATTCAATTGGAGATGAATCAATTTCTAATAAAGATATTATATTAAATAAAACATTTACCACAGGAATTTTAGGGGATATTTCATTTAATTTAAGTGATTATATAGATGAGCCTCTGGAAAAAGGTAAATACGTTCTTTATGCAAAGCATTTTGAAGATGATTATTACAAGGAGATTGATGGAGGCAATCAATTTGAGATAGTTCCAATTGTAGATTTAGCAATTAATATTGGATCTAGCAGAGTGAATGTGGATTTTAACAAAACTGTTAAATATACAATAAAAGTTAGCAATAATGGTCCAAATAATGCAAGCGGAGTAAATATCAGTGCTCTTATCCCTGAGGGATTGGTCTACATATCTTCTACACCATCAATAGGCACTTATGATATTGAAACTGGCATTTGGGATATTGGAAGCTTGGATATTGGTGAAAATCAAACTTTAATTATCAATGCTAAAACCAATAAAACAGGAATCATTGATTTTCCAGTAAATGTTTCAGCTATTGAAGATGATTCAAACCTTTCAAATAACTTTAATAATAAAACCATAAGGGTGCTCATGTCAGATTTAGCTATTGACATTAAAGCTTCTGAAGATATAGTGAGTTATGGGGATATCGTTAATTGGACAGTGACTGTTAAGAACAATGGTCCAAATAATGCCAGCAAAGTAATTGTTTCTTTAGACTCTTTTGATTCTGATTTAATTTATTTAAACAGTTCTGATGATTCATTCAATCAGACAAGTTTAACATGGGAAATTAATAGTTTATTAGTAGATGAAGAGATCAGTTTTGTAATTTCAACTAAGGCAAATTCTTCCAATGATGAAATAATCCTTAATGCCAATGTCAGTTCTGATACCTTTGATCCTATTGAGTCTAATAATCTTGATTCTGATTTGGTAAATGTCCTTCCGTTATGTGATTTGATAACTAAAGTGAATGCATCTGAAAATCCTGCTAATAAGGATGATATCGTCGAATGGATTGTTATGGTTTCTAATGATGGTCCAGATGATGCATCAAATGTGATTGTTTCATTATCTGATTTAGAGTCTTTAGGCACTTTTTTAGATTCTTCTGAATCCATTGATAAGGATAATTTAATTTGGGTTATTGGAGATTTATCTAGTGGTGAGAGCGTTTCCTTAAGAATAACTACAAAAATTGAAGATTCAAATAAAACCATTTTACTTGAAGGAAATGCCTCTTGCAATACTCTTGAGTTAAATTATGACAATAATTACGATTCTGATAAGTTATCCATAAATCCTATATGTGATTTGGCAATTACAATCATTCCAGACAATAATCCTACAACTGTGGGTGAAATTATTAATTGGATAATCAATATCACTAATAATGGTCCAGACAATGCTAGTGATGTTAATGTCTTTAATGATTTTCCTGAAGCTTTGGAATATATCATTCATGAATCAGATAAAGGAGAATTGGAAAATAATACAGATGAAAATGGAAATATTACAGGCCTAGTTTGGAAAATTGGAGATTTAAAAAGCAATGAATCTGCCTTGCTGATTATCTCTACTAAGGCATTGGAAGAAGGTTCTGTGGTAAATAAGGCGAGTGCAAGGTCCTTAACTTTAGATATTAATGAGTCAAATAATTTAGATTCTGCGGAGATTGATGTTGTTCCATCAGAAGAACCAGAAAATCCGGATCAAAATGAAACCCAAGGGGACAGCAATAATTCTGACGACGATTTGGATGATGATATTGATGAGGAATACCCTTGGTATGATTATGATTTAGATGATTATGAAAATTATAGTAATCATGATGATGAAGGGAACAATGTTGATTCAGGGGATCATAAATCTGGAAACTCTTTTGTCAAGAAATATAATAATCCTATTGATATTTCTTCTAAGAAGACTGGAAATCCTTTAATTTTCTTTATTTTAGCAATTGTTTTACTTTCTGTTATATATAGGAAAAATTAATTCATATGGAATTAATTATAAAATTGTGTTTTTTGGGGGTTATTTTTTTAACTCCTTTTTGTTTTTTTCTTTTTTTAAAACTATTATTTTTTTATTTTTTTATT
>NZ_JAFRJO010000092.1 GCF_017432245.1 Methanobrevibacter sp. | reverse complement strand
TAGTGTTATCACCTGCATAAGTTTGGTAATTTCTGCAATCTTTGCAATACTGAACTATATGCAGGATAAGTAGTGGAGAAATCCACTACTCATTAACACTAATTTGTGAATCCCTATATATAAAATTAACTGAAATAAACTAATAAAAAAGAAAAAGAACCATAAATAGTTAATTATTTATAAAAATAATCCTTCTTTTTCTTTTTTATTTTGTATCAATTCAAAACCTTTATATACTACCAATACCTAAACTTGTTAAATCAACTTTTTTATGGTGATATTTATGTCAAGCAAACTTGACAAACTAATAGCATCCTACAACTCTGTGGAGTGTGAATTCAATGTAGACAAATCCATAGAAGTCTGTAAGGAAATACTGAAGATCAATCCGAATCTAATCGAATTCCAGGAAAACCTGGCTTGCGATTATTACGAAAAGAAGGAATATGCGAAATCAATCGAACTTTTTAACAAATGTATGGAAAATGGCGAAGTGAGTGACAGCGGTTTTCTTATGATAGCACTTACCTATATAAAAATGAATGAAATAGCTAAGGCATTGGAAATCCTAAAGGAAACCAAGAACAAGGAAAGATACCTTTTAAATCATTTGATTGTATACAGGGAACTTGAAGAATACGAAAATGCAATCGAATATGGGGACAAAGTGCTGGACTTGAATCCTGAAAACACATTGGCATTGCATCATATGTCAGAAATCTATGATGAAATTGAGGACAGCGAACGTTCCATGTTCTATTACAATGAGCTTGCCAATGTAGTTCCATCCATGAAATCTGCTGTACTGATTCGCTTATACTCTCTTGGCAAATACGATGAGCTGATCGAGTCCTTTGAAGAGCAAAAACAGAATGGAATCTTTGATAGAGATCTTGAATCTGCACATTTTAATTTCATAATAGGAATGTCATACTATAAATTGAACAGGCATTATGACTCATTGAAATATCTCATTAACTCTGACAGAATCTATCCTACAGTGGATAAGAAGACTGCAATAGCTAAAAACTACATAGAAATACTAAAGTTCGAACTTGCTCATAAATACCTGGAAGAAGCATTGAAAATCGATGAGATAGATGAAACTTCACTATTTTTAATCACCGAAACATCATATTATTTAGGAAACTATTACCTAGCAATCGAATATGCAAACAAACTATTGGCTAACTACCAATATGACAAGGCATTCCATGTCCTTGGAGCAATCTATTTCGATTTGGGAGACAATCAAAATGCATTTGAATCCATAAAGGTAGGAACACATGTTATGCTTGAGAACTGGGATTATAATGAAGGACCATATAGCGAATACATTATGGAAATTGCAAGCAGACTCTCTAAGGCAGGGTATGCAGAAAGGGCTGAAAACATCTACAATAATCTTCAATCAAAACATCCTGACTATTATACAATATACCTAGAACGCGCTAAGCATTACAAAAGAAGTGGAAAAAAAGAATTAGCCGAAAAGGACTTTAAGAAATACAATGAATACATGATGGAAGAGGAAAGGGAATGGAGAGAGTTTTTAAAACAAATAGGGGAAGATGAAGACGAATAAAATAAAAAAAATAATTTAATCTTTATTTATATCTACTTTCAAATCAAACTTGGCAAATTTAGTCTCATCCAAGAACTTTTTCATATCCTTATCCAGCTTTTTAGCCAAAGTTACGATAAGGTCCAAGAACTCATCAAAGCTTTCCTTATCCTGTGATTCCAATCCATGAGCTAGAATTGACTCGTTTCTCTTTTTAGTCATGTTCCTGATTCTGTTCTCGTTTTCAATGAAATACTTGCCTAAATCATCATCCAATTGATATAGAAGATTATAATCCTTAATTAGACCTATCTTGATCTTGCCGTCTTCCTCTCTTTTTCTCTCAAGGTCTTGAATGAATTCCTCACTAACTCCCTTGTTTTTTAGAATCTCAACATCAATATCTGAAGAAAAGAGATCATATTTATACAATCTGATTTGAGCTATAAGCTCAAAAGCCCTGTATAATCTTGCAATTGCATCATCATACTTGTATTCCTCTGCCCTTCTTATGGAATTGTTGATTAAACTGGCAAGAATATAGCAATTCTTAAGGTTTTCAGACTTTGACTTGCAGATTGCACCTAAGGCCTTAAGGTTTTTCTTCAACTCTTCCTTGATTTCATAAAAGACCAAGCGGTCCATATTGATTTGAGTTAGAAAATTGTATGCTTCATTGAAATCCATATTTTCCCATGCATAATAGGACTTGCAAAGGTTTAATAAGTCATCCTTAGCGATAGTGGTATCAACAATGCCGTTTAAAGTATCAATGTTTGAAAAGAATCTGTTTGCATTGAAATTGGATCTGACTCTCATTAAGGAAAACTTGTCATAGATCTTATAAAGATTATGGTAATTGATTGATTCTGTACCTTGAGCCACAAGACCTGCAGATCTGTCTCCTCCAACTGAAACCAAGGTCTTGTTATACATCATTCCGCAGCATGCAATAGCTGCAGACATGGTTTTGGTTCCAGAAGTGTAATCCATCACGATTTCAACATTATCCTCTGACAGGATATCATAAAACCAGACTCCTTCCTCAATTTTCTCAAAGCAATGATTGAAATCATCTATTTCCGCTATATACTTGATTTCATAATCCTCATCTTCAACGAATACATCATTTTCCCTTTTGAACAATTCTTCTATATACTTTATGGTCTCTTTGGACTTTTCAGTAGCAAAGAATACGACAAAATTAGGAAATATACGAGTTATTGAAGCGTAAAGCTTATTGGCCATGCTTTTATAGCCCTCTTCTTCTGAGCCTTGGTTGATACCAGTTCCTACTGTCATGAATAAAATAACTTCTTTTCGTCTCATGTCAATCCCATAATCCATGATGATTTTAATTCTTGAATTTTAAAAATTTATTATAATTAGTTTCAATTAATTATATTGATTTAATATTATTTAAAATTATAAATTAGAAAAAATAGTATTTTTAAGATATTTAATAAGTTTGAAAGAAAACGAGACTGATTTTGATTAATGAAATTGAGAAATAGTTAAAAAAAAGAAAACTGATTAAAAATATTAGGAAAATACTTAAAAAAAACTGATTAAAAATATTAGGAAAATACTTAAAAAAAACTGATTAAGAATACTAGGAAAATACTTAAAAAAAACTGATTAAGAATACTAGGAAAATACTTAAAAAAAAGAAAAAGTTTGATTATTTATGCATAGTACTGAAGAGGTTTGTCATCATCTTTCTCTTCTCCTAAGCCAAATAATACTTGGAACAGTTCAGAAAGGTCTTCCACTGGACCGATTCCCATTTTAAGGCAAGCCCCAATGTAGAGTTTCTCAATATCCTCATCGGCTATCTTTTCACCATTTTCAGACTTGAGATATCCCAAAAAGTATGCAGCTACAATTGGGCCAATTCCGTAGTCTGGGAGTTCTCTTTCTTGTTCCTGTTTTTTTAAAATATCGCTTTTTCCTATCATCATATCACCGGAACAATATTATAAAAATCGTTACTTATAAAGGTTTGCTATATTAAACCATTTATGAAAATATAGGAAAATTATGAAAAATATTAATTTTAAGAAATAGGAAAAAGATGAAAAATTTAAAAAAAGTTAAATTTTAAAAAAGTAAAAAAAATAATTTAAGTCTCGTACTCAACATCAGATCTTAATCCAACCAAAGAAGCACAGACTGCTATTACACATAAAATAGCTGAAATTATACATGAAATCCTTGAGCTTTCCATAAGCAATGGATAATACTCAGGAACAATAGGCACATTTCCCATAATGTATGCAAATATTACAGTCAAAAGACCAATGCTTAATGTCTGACCTATAACTCTCATAGCAGCTAAAGATGCAGAAGCGGTTCCTGTTTCCTCTTTAGGTACAGAACTCATAATCGCATTTGTGTTTGGAGTTGAAAACAATCCATAACCGATTCCCTGAAGGAACATTGCAATAATAATTATATACAATGGAGTTGACTCATTCAGGAAACATAATATCAAAATAGCTACAGTAACAAATCCCATACCAATAGCTGCAAGCTTTTGAGGATCTATCTTATCTGATATTCTACCTGATATCGGTGCCAATATTGCCATCATCACTGGAGTTACTATTAGAAGAAGACCTGAGATTTGTGAATCTAGACCCATAATATATTGAAAATGATAGGTTACTATATATGTGATTACAAATGTTGCCAAATAACTTATCAAGGATGCTAAATTTGAAGAGGAGAACCTTGCATTCTTAAACAATCTCACTTCGAATACAGGATTATTAACCCTCAATTCAATATACGCAAAGCAAATCAGTAAGGCCAAACCAACTAAGAGTAATATCTTACCTAAACCGGTGTTTATTACAGTGAATCCATAAACAAACAGCAATATTCCAAGCATATATACAATTGATCCTAACTTATCGATTGTTCCATCATACATTGTCCATTCATCCTTCAGTGAATGACATAGATAAGCTGCAAATACAAGGAAAGGCAACATGCAATAGAAGATACTTTGCCATCCAAGGTAATAGATTACGATTCCGCCTATAACTGGAGCGGAAGAGAGTCCTATATAAACTCCTGCAATATTAAGTCCTAAAGCTTGTCCACGGGTTTCTGGAGGAACAGCAGAAACAATCAGTGCCATAGAAGCCACATTGATGAATGCAGTTCCTATTCCCTGTACAACTCTTGAAAAGAGTAACAATTCACTGCTAAATGAGAAGCAGGATATGATCACTCCAATCATAGTGACTATAATTCCTATAAAAAGAGACTTTTTAAGACCGTATTTGCTTGTATATTTTCCTAAAGGTATTGATAGTGCTGCAATAGCAAGCAAAAATATTGTGGCAACCCAATTTTGAACAATATTGCTCATTGAAAGCTCACGTGCAATAAGAGGCAAAGCCACTGAGATGTTTGCTAAGAAAGCGGTTACAAATGAAACGACTGCAGCAAGCAGAATGACTGATTTTTCCAAACCTAATCTATTTACAATACCCACATTAACACCTAATAGTTGATATTAATAATTATAATTTAGATTCAATATAAATTTTTATATAATTTTTAAAAGAGCAATGAAAGAAAAATTTTTATTAATTTATAAAAACAAGGATTGGAAAAAATAGCTAAAAACTAAATGAATGTTAAGAATAAATAAAAAAATAATTTAAAAAAAGAGATTAGATTAAGATTATAACGATTTGCAGAAGAGATTGCTATTATAATGTTTTGTGATTTAGAAATTTATTAATAATATTTGGATTGTAGTGATTTTTAAGATTTAAATAAACTTTTATTCTGCAAACCATCATAATCTATCTAAAATGCATTAAGGAGAGAAAATAAGTAAATATACTTATTATCTTAAATTACATAATATCAAATTTTAATAAACTTTCAGATTCTAACTTTAAAGGTAACACAGCGATAATATTTCAAAAATAATAAAAATTTACTAAAAAGTAATATCATGCAATTGAATATATAGAACTAATTATATATAAAGTTTGTCTTATTACAAATGGCTTAAAATAGCTTAAATCAGTAATACTCTTTATAAAGAGTATTATTTTTTAAATAAATAACAATGAAATAGTAATAATAAAAATTAAAAAAAGCAATTAGTTTAAAATAAAAATAAAGAATAAAAAAAGTATAAAAAAATTAAAAATGATGGTGGTTTCTAGAACGCACCACCACCTCCACCACCGGAACCGCCTCCGATTCCTCCTATGGAGTCATTGTTGGCAGCTGAAATGGTAGATGATGCAGTTGCAAATGAACTGTTTACATGATTGTATCCACCAAGATAATAGAACATGAACAAGTCATTTGAAGTGTAATTAGGATTGTCCAATCCACCATAAACATGGAGTTTCATAGCTTTATAGACCTCATCCGCTACACCAAGTGCGGTTGCATAGACCAGATACTTGTTCCATATTGCAATTGATTCTGGAGGATGCTCCTTTATCAATGAGTAATCCTTAAGGAACTTCTTGAATTTCTCCCACTTTTCAGTGTAAAGCTTTCCTTTAAGTGTGTATTTTCCACCTATTCCAGATGGCATGACAAGGCAAGCAATACCTACAATTGCAAAGAACACTGCAACTATAGTGGTTATGAAGCTTCCTCTAAAGTGTATGAAAAGGGATAATGCTCCAACGATAATTGCTAATATTAGAGCGCCTATACCAAAGTACATCATATAATCGGAACCCTTTTGATCAAAGTATTCCTCAAAGACCTCTTCAGGCAAATAGTCATTCTTGAAGTTTTGACACCAATTGTTGTATCTGTCCTGATAAGCCCTTGCTTGGTTTTCTTCCCTAAGGCAATCCTGCATGTATGAGAAACTGATTCTTCCATTCAATTCATAGGTTCTTAAAATGTCAACCAATTCCCTTTCATACCTTTCAAGGCCATCTGTTGACTTTACGATAAGGAAAGTGGTTTTAGTGAATTCAGTATCCTCTTCAGAGTCCACTCCAAGCTTTCCCCTATTAATCAAATCCATGATTGTAGCTTGGAAAGCCTTTTGATCCAAATCACCGACATTCTTTCCAAATCCGCCCATAAGCGCATTTACAAATGCAGGAGGGTCATTAGTAGGAGGCTCATGCTCATAGATTCCTTGATAATCAGTTTTCGGTTCCCTTCCAAACCTATAATAGATTGCAAGTGGAATTGCACATAATGCTACAAGGAGATAATTGACAATGGAACCTACAGTGCTTAAGAGAGTCTGTGTATCCGCTTCACTTTTTTGCATGCTCCTTATTTCATCTCCAGCATCCTTATTGATGTGCTGTGCATAAGGTGTGCTGGATGAGAATTCATCTAATGGAATGAGTGCTCTTGCTTCAACATAGCTTCCTTCAGACACACCATGACTGGAAATCATTAGATTGCCGTCAGACCATTTGGCTTGAGCATCACTGTATGCAGGGTTTATCCAATATTCAAGCTTCTTATCATCTGGGAAACGAATTACAGCATCCAATGCACCTAAATCCTCTTCCCATTCATCTCCCCAAACCTTGTATTGCAATTCAGCCACATCATTGTAGACTTTTACAACATGGGTGAAGTCATATTGGAGATAAACCTTAACATCTGTTCCAGCTCTAATCTTTTGAGTTTTAGCAGCATCACTGTAAAGATAGATCTTTATCCTCTCTTGATTGCTTCCCTGAATTATCTGATAATCATAATAAGCCCCTTCTACATAAAGACGAAGATTCTCAACAGATTGGTTCCTCTTTAGGGGAATATCCCTGTACACACCATTGGCAGATGAATCGAAATGATAGTCAATCTCTTCATAGACATTGATTAGCCCATCATCATATACCTGTATATCCACATTGGAATATGGAATGGAATAGTCAACAGCAGATGCTGTTGGCAATATGGATAAGCAGAATATGAGGATTAAAAGAATAGCCAATGCCTTGTTTTTATAATTCATAGATTTCTCCTATTAATATACAGAGAGATAACTCCATATATTAATTCAATGCAATAGAAGATAGGATTAAATTTAATTATAATCCTAATTTCTAAAATATATCAATTTAGAATTCAACTTTAGGTACTGATCTTGCTTCTCCAGCAGCTTCAAAGAAGTCAGCTTCCTTGAATCCGAACATTCCTGCAAAGATATTGCTTGGGAATGTTTGGCATTTGTTATTGTACATCAATACAGTGTCGTTGTAGAACTGTCTGGAATAAGCGATCTTGTCTTCAGTTTCTGCCAATTGAGCTTGCAATTCCTTGAAGTTTTCATTAGCTTTCAATTCAGGATAGTTTTCAGCAACAGCAAACAAGGTCTTTAAGGTGTTGGATAACTGATTGTTAGCTTCACCAATTTCCTTTACGCCGTTTGCATTCATCAATCCAGCTCTTGCTGCAGTTACATCTTCAAATACAGAGCTTTCATGACCTGCATATCCTTTTACGGTTTCAACTAAATTAGGAATCAAATCTGCTCTTCTGTTCAATTGAACATCAATTTGAGCCCATGCGTTCTTCACTTTGTTTCTTGCAGTTACAAGGCCATTGTAAATAGCTACAATAGCTACAAGAATAATGATTATTATAACGATTAAGATTATCAATAAAAGATTCATAGTTTCACCTACGATATTTTGTTCTATAATTATTACAATCCTTTGACTTATATTAAATCTTTTCAAATCATGAAAAGTTATTCAATAAATCAAGATTATAATCACTATGAAAATATTTATTTTCATTTATATATTTATTCTTTTTTATTTAAATTTATTAAAAAATAATATTTTTTTAAAAAGTCAAGTATACTTGATTTAAAATTGATATAAAAAAAGGATAATTTATTAAACTATTTTTTAAGTGCAAAGAAAGCAATTGGCAATGCAAGCAAGGTAATGAATGATGAAATGAAGTAAACAGGAGCATATCCGCTTGCAGCACTTACAAATAATCCAAGCAATGCAGGTCCGAATCCCATAGTTCCATCACAGAAAATGAAAAATGTTGATATTGCATAAGGACGGCGATTTGCAGAAGTGTCCCTTGTTACAATAGCTGTGCAAGCTGAATTAAGTGTACCGAAACCAAGTGCTGCACATACTGCACAGATGAAAACAGTTATGGTAGAAGGCATCCAAGCGATTAAAAAGAGCCCTATTGCTTGAGCTATTATTCCAGTGAAACAGATAATTCTGTCACCGTAATTGTCCTGAATTCTACCTGCAATTGGCCTTGAAGCCACTAGAACAATTGAATATATTATAAAGAATAGTGAAAATGCACCTACCAAATCCACTTCAACTGCATACAATCTGTAAAAAGACAATATGGAAACATATCCAAGGCTTGTAAGTCCTGTAAATAGAGATACGGGAATGGCAGGAACTTCAAATATCTTATCTATAATCCTTCTGACTGTCCCTTTTTCCTCTAAATCAATATCATTAGGACTTATCTCTCCATCATCCCTAACATTATCAATCTCACTGTTATGAATGGTCTCATATTTGCTTATATCCAAAAGGATTATTGATAGCAATCCAAGGAAAGCAAAGCTTGTTGCAAGAGAGAAAGAGCCGATTGATCCCCAATTGTCATAGAAGAATCCAGAAATGTAAGGGCCTAACCCTACTGCAATTGTTGTTCCAAGCATGAAGTATCCAAATGCCTCTCCAAATCTCTTTTTAGGCAATATTGCACTTGCTATGGTAACTATTGCATTTGCAGAGGCTCCAAATCCAAGTCCATGAATAAATCTTACAATCAAAAGAAGTGTTACATTGTTTGCAAAAAAGTAGAAAATGCATGCTAAAAAGTGAATGCTTAAGAAAATAATGGCTAATTTCTTCCAATCCCTTCTTTCAAGTGCATTTGCTGAGTATATTCTTGAACAAAGCCCACCAAAGATGTATATTCCGGATACAAGACCTGCTATGGTTGCACTTGTGCCCATAGATGTGGCATACTCAGTAACTGTAGACATCAATGCATACATTACAAGAGCTGTAAAGAGCAATGCACCAAATATTAAAAAGAAGTCTATGGTGAATATCTTATCTTCATTTTGATTGGAAGTTCTTATAGCATTCATTAATTAAATATTGTATTTTTTTATATAAAAAATTGATTAAAAATAGTGAAAATTAATTAAAAAAGATAAAATAATAAAATTGATTAAAAATAGTGAAATTAATTAAAAAAGATAAAATAATAAATTTGATTAAAATAGTGAAATTAATTAAAAAAGATAAAATAATAAAATTGATTAAAATATTGAAAATTAATTAAAAAAGATAAAATAATAAAATTGATTAAAAATAGTGAAAATTAATTAAAAAAGATAAAATAATAAAAATAAATTAAAAAAAAGAAAAGATAAAAAGTTAACTTTCATCTTCTCTTGGGCTTAATCTAGTTAAAATGATACTGGATACTAAAACAGCCCCCATAATGATTAAATCAACAATCAACTCGAATGTTGCTGCACTCATAAAGAGATCATACATACCGTAAATCCACATTGCAAAGAGCACAATTGGCAATAGATACCTTATTATGAATTTCCATAATTTGCCCACTTTCAAGTGCCCATATTCATTCAATACAGGAACCAAATCATCAAGCTTATAGAACCAAGCGAATATTACACATTGGACTCCAATCAATAGAAGGATACCGAACTGGTTAACAAATGAGTCAATGATTCCTACCAAATAACTGCTTATTCCAGTAGTGAGCAAGACTGAAAATGCACAACCGACTATAGATAGAATACTGGCAGTTCTTTTTCTTCCTAAATTGAATTTAGCGCTTGTTGAAGATAGCATTGGTTCAAAGAACCCTAATGCAGAGGTTACTCCTGCAAACAAGATAGCCAAGAATAATAATGGTGCTAAAACCCTCCCAATTGGACCCATGATATTAAAAATCATTGGGAAAACAATAAATACAAGTCCTGTACCTTCAGTCACCAAATTGGTCATTGCTATACCTGAATGAAGGGACATGTAACCAAGAATTGAAAATACACCAAATGCAGTGAATATTTCAAACAAGGAATTTGAAGCAACTACAATAAGTACATTGTCGGTTAATTTGGAAGCCTTCGGCAAGTAGCTTGCATATGTCAAAGCGATTGCCTGACTCATACTTAATGAAAATATGATTTGAGCAAAAGCAGCTAGCCAAATGTTGATATCCAAAAGCATAGACCATCTTGGCCTTAAAAGAGCGTCTACACCTATCATGTGTCCAGGCAATGACAATGCATAAATAACAATGATTCCCATTATTACAAATAATGCTGGAATGAGGATTTTTGAAACATTACCGATACCTTCATCTACATCCTTATGGGAAATGTACCATAAAACAATCCACATCAAGATGACACAAATTGTTGTAGGGACAAGCAAGAATCCTGCACTAGCCAAATCAGAGCCTCCACCAACAGTTGTTGTGAAGTAAGCAGCTGTATCAGCACCCCAACTGAATGTGAAACTGCTTAGAAGATATACCAGATCCCAACTCAGAATAACCATATAATAAATAGTAACAATAAAAACAAATAGAACGAGAGCCCAAGCTATATACTCAAACCGCTCATTGATCTCCTTTAAAATCTTCGAAAAGGATTCCTTAAAACTGAATCCCACACCATATTCAAGTATTAAAAAAGGGATTCCCATAATTGCTATAGCAGTGAAATAAGGAATAAAGAATGATCCTCCACCGTTGGAATACAGTACATAACTGAACCTCCAAATGTTTCCAAGACCAACGGCAGCTCCAATCATAGCAAATATAAATGATAGGGAACTATCCCACTCTAATTTTTCACTCATGTTATTAAATCCTTAAGTCAATTATTAATATTTTTATTAATATAAATATAAAAACTTAACTTTATTATAAATAATTTAATAAAATGAGAAAAATAGATAAAAAATTTTTAAAATTATAATAAAAGATAAAAAAGTTAAAAAATAAAAATGTTTATTAATCTGAGACCAATAAACGATTTACTAGTAATTTGAAATAAGATGTGATATCCTATCGGTTGTAATGAGACCTTTTAAGTCATCTCCGTCAACAACAGGCAAGCAGGAAATATTGTATTTCTTCATCAATCTTGCAATATCCTCAATCTCATCTGTTGATTTACAGGTTCTGACATCCTTAGTCATTACTTCCCTCAATTCACTGCAATCCTCTACAATTGATTTGGACAAGTCCCATGCAGTAACGATTCCAGCTAAAGTATTATCATCATTGACAACAGGCAAATGAGTGATCTCGTTGTCAAACATGATAATTGCAGCTTCCTTAACGGTTGAATCAATGCAAATTGTAGGAACCTCAGTTTTCATTACATCTCCAACATTATGCTCAGATAGGAAATTGGATAAAAGGAAGTTCATTTGACCGTTTTCAAGCAAGAATGCATCGTGACCATAGTCAGACTTGACTTCATTATAGGTTACATCAACATCATTGGTTTGAAGTGCAGCCAATAAGTCTTTAGACTGGTCTACAGGGTAAAGCCAATCGGAATCTACAGCAATGACTTGTATCTTAGCTTCAACATCCTTTAAACCTTCAGCTAAATTACCGTCTACTGCCAAATCAAAGTAATCAACTGCTTTTGTAATGTATAAATATGAATTAGCATCAAAGCGCTTAACAAAAGTCTCACCTTGGTGGTGCAAGTAGCTTTCAACCTCAAAGTCAACAGTGAAGTCATAACTGAGTTCTGTCTTGTCCTGCAAGTCTCTTCCGAACTTCTGATACATTGATGCATCAGAGAGATAGGTGATGTGTCCTATCATACGTGCAACCGCAAGCCCAGATCTCGGAGCATTTTCCTGATCATAGTATTTACCCCTATTCCAGTTATTGTCTAGAATAATGGATTGCCTGCCTACCTCATTAAAAGCTATTTGCTGAGGGGAAGACCTTGCAGTTGTAGCTATGATACTTGCCTTTTTCATCATGTTAGGATAGGAAACAGTCCATTGCAATGCCTGCATTCCACCCATAGAACCTCCAATGACAGCATATAATTTGTCTATGCCTAAATGTTCTATAAGCTTTTTCTGTGCATGAACCATATCCTCAATGGTGATTATTGGAAAATCAAGCGCATATTTCTCTCCAGTTGCAGGATTGATGGATGCAGGACCGGTTGAACCTTTACATCCTCCCAATACATTTGAACAGATTACAAAGTATTTGTCTGTGTCTAACGCCTTTCCAGGGCCAATAACCATTTCCCACCATCCTGGTTTCTCATTCTTGTTTCCAGTGTACTTACCTGCAGCATGTGCATCCCCAGTAAGTGCATGGCAGACTAAAATAGCATTGGATTTAGCGGAATTCAATTCACCATAAGTTTCATAAGCAAGTTCTACATTGCTAAGAGTCTTGCCAGAGCTTAACTTCAAATCCTCTTCAATAGCGAATTTCTTAGTTATAACTCTACCAACAGTATTTTGTTTCATTTTCAATTACCTTTAAAGTTTAAGAATACTGAATTTTAAATAATTCAGCATACTATTCAACAGCTAGCTAGTATTTATAAATTGAATAAATATATTTTCAGTTTTGTATAATTAGTTCCATAATAACTGAATAATCTCTTAAAGTATATAAGTATTACGCATTATTTATATATATCTAATACTATTTATATTTACTTATAAATGTTTTATATAAAAAATAGCAAATATTAATATATATAATCCATATATAATCATTTAACAATAAAAATAAGGAATTATCTCATGACTAAAGAAAATCCAATTGAATTTAACAATACTGATTTATTGATTGAATTATATGAACTCTTGTTCAATGATGCAATTACCGTTGAAACAAGTAAGATAGTGTCAAAAATCATCATGGATCTGATTGATAATTATGAAATAGATGAGAAGAAGGTCATTAATTATTTCAATAAAAAGAATCCTGAAAACATTAAATTTGGAATAAAAGAAGATTTAATAACCATTTATGATATTTGCCTTGAGATATATGAAGAGGAATAGCTTAACCAATTTTTTAAATTAAACGCTATTTTCCAATCTTAAGCTTATCAATAGCTTCGCAAGCAGCCAATTGCTCGGCCTCTTTTTTGCTTTTTCCAACACCACGGCCATAATCAACACCATCAATCAAGATCCTCATTACAAAGGTCTTGTCATGTGGTGCACCATGCTCTTCAAGGAGTTCATAGCAAACTACAACGCCTTCAGCATCTCCATATTCCTTGATTGTAGACTTATAATCATAGAAAAATACGGTTTTATTCTCAATATATGGGAAAACTGTTTGCTCTAGGAATTCCTTAGCCTTTTCTATGCCTTGATCAAGGTAAATTGCTCCTAAAAAGGACTCGAAAACATCTGCAGTGATTGAAATTACCTCATTATCTGTAAGTGCATTATCCTCCAAGTTCAATCTTATGCATTTATCCAAGTTATTCTCATGTGAATATACAATCAAAGCATTCTGACAGACATAATTTGCTCGAAGCTTAGTCAATTTTCCTTCACTAAAAGTAGGGTGCATATTCTGGAGAAATTCTGAAGTAAGCATGTTCAAAACGGAATCTCCAAGAAACTCTAATCTTTCATAATCATAATCCAAGTCATGTTTGGCACTGTATGAAGAATGAGTAAAGGCAATTTCATATAATTGTTCGTTATTCGGTACAATATCAAATTTTTCCAATAATTTCATTTTAATTCACTCAATAATCAATTTATTGAATATAGTTTTAAAAATAGCTTAATTCTTAGTGAATTTTAGATGAAATATTATAATAATTTAATATTACTTCTATTAATCATTTCAATAATTAATATTAAATTATCATAACACAGCATATTTCATAAAACTATACCTATTTAATCCTTTGTTATCCTTAGTATATAAATCTTAAACAATTGATTCTTAAGATTAACTAATTCTAAACAAAAATAAACTATCTTTTTTAAAATATTAGTTTTCAAATGCTCTCGAATAATTCATTTATAAATAGACTAATATAATATAATCCAACAAGCATGGAATCCATTTTTAAAAAAAAAATATTAAATTGCTGAAAATCAGGTTTAAGCTTTGGCTTAAAGATTTAAATCAGAATTTAAAAGACTTTTAAAAATTGCATTTTATGTTTTTTTAAAATAATATATTTTTAATCCCTTTTTAAACGAACAAGGCAAAATTATATGAAATTTATATTATTATAATTTTTATCTTGGATTTTATTAAAATTAAAAGACATATTATTAATGAAAATTGAATATAACTGATTACTTGGAGAATAATGATGCTTCTTAATTGGTGTGAAGAGATAACAAATATAGATCCTTCCATAAACTTTAGAGCCACTGGCGGATGGGTTAAGACAGTTACAGGTTTAGATAAAAGCGTACTGAATGGATTTTCCTTAGTTGGTGAATTTGTTAAGGCAGGAGACTATAAAACCGAATTTTCAGATGGATTGTATCTTGACTGCAATAAGGAAGGAAAGAAATCCAATCCAAAACAGGATTTCAGGCTCTTCAGATTAAAGAATGGCAAATTAACATTGATTGACCAAGTCTACAACGGCAAGAAAAACTGGGCTGTGGAGCTATGGGACAGTGTCAGTGAAGAGATAGATCCAAATTACCATGAGAATGAAGTTGATAAGATAATGACAATTATCCTGGATAAGACAGGAAAAAATATCAAATTGTTAAAAAAACTTCAAGAAGAGTTAGATCAAGTCATTATTGATTTTCAATAAACATTAAAAACTACTTTTTTTCAAATATTTAAATTACTTATTTCATTATTTAAAAGAATTTGCTAATTTTCATAAAACTAATTAAAAATACCTGAAATAAGCTAAAATGAAATAAATATAATCCTAGAATAGACTATATGAAATAAAAATAATAAAAAATAGTAAGTGGTTTTGAGATAATTCGCTTTTATTATCCCAAATAAATTTTAAATGCTAAAATAGCTAATGGCAAACCTATACTAATCTTTGACGAGTGGTAGGTTTTTTGTTTTGCCAACTGTATCTTCTTATTTTACTGGATTTACCGAATCCACAAGAAGCACAAACTTTCTTACGTACGTGGTATGAGTTTTTACCACATCTTCTACATCTAATATGGGTCTTTTTATTCTTTTTACCCATTGATGGAGTTCCTTTCACTTCTATCTCCTCCTAAATCAATCATAAACAATAATAATAAATTTCACAAATCAGACTATAAATAGTCTATAAAACAGTCTTATCTAAAATAAGAACATAAAATAGATAATTAGTAAAATTAATTTATAAAACAAACTAATTTAAATAATAAAATAATTAATTAAATAATCTTTATTGAGTAGAACAAAGAAAAACTAATAGAAAAAATAAGAAACTAAGTTTCTATGGAGAAATGTATACAATATTGTCTCCTCTAATGAGAACAGTACCTAATCTTCTCATTATTTCTCCTTTTTC
>NZ_JAFRJO010000091.1 GCF_017432245.1 Methanobrevibacter sp. | reverse complement strand
TTTCATGTCTTCCAAGAAGCTTGCAATGAAATATGTCATTTCGATTTCTTCCCTTTTTATAAAGTCTTCAAGCTTAAAATGTGCATCATCTGAAGCAAATGGGAAGAATTTTCTGGAATAGAATATATTGAGGAGCAAATCACCATCCTCTACAATGGTTTCCCCTTCCAAATTATTCAATAAAAAATCCAATTCCTTTTCACTTAAGCCAGAGGCTCTATAAGTTACATAGTGCATTTGATCTTCAGTTTCGCCATAATCCTCAACTTTAACGCTTAACATATTAATCCCTTATTTATTCCTTTACTATTCCTAATTAAACTATGTTTTTTTAAATTATAATGTTTTTCTAAATAAAATTAAAAAATTCTAAAAATTTCAAGATTGATTGAATGATTAATAATTAATTATCCCTAAATTCTTTAATGAACTCTTCCAAATCTTCTTTTACCTTGAACAATTCATTGGAACCTACATGACCCATGCAGGAGTCAAATATAAGCAATTTATTATCCTTAATCATTTTGCTCATTGGAATTGCATCAAGATTTGGAGGGAAGTATTGGTCCTGATTAATCGCTATAATCAAGACTTTAGCTGTTATATTTTCCAACTGGCCTGTCAAATCATAATCAAGAGAAGAGTTATTCATATAAATCAAATCGTTAGGATCTTCCTCTAAACTTTCTTCAGCAAATTCAGCCATAGCTTCAGCTATTTCCTCATTTGTCATATTGTTTCTGTATTCCTCTCTTGACAATCCATAACAATACATTGCATCTGATGAAAGCTTTAAGCTTCTCTTCAATGAGTCTGAAAGAGGCAAATCATAAGCTCCCTCATTATAATCAGGGTCTGATTCCAAAATATTGTTCATGATCTTGCTTAGGGCATAATTATGTCCTCCCACCTTAAAGCTGCTTACAAGAGAAATGATAAAGTCGACTGAATCAGGATAAATGCATCCCCAAGTCAAGACCTCAAAACCACCCATTGAGTTTCCAATAAGCCCTTTAACATGAGTGATTCCAAATTTCTCTTTTATAAATTGCTTTTGGAAATTGACCATATCCTCCACATCATACTCTGGAAATCTATTCATAAGGCCAGTTGTTGATGGGCTGGCAGAACCTGGACAGCCAAGAGCACTGACAGAAATAAAGAAGAGCTTATCTGTATCAAATATCTCTCCACTTCCCATATCCTCAGAAATCCGTCTTGCAGAGTAACAGCTGCCACTTGAACCATGGAAGTAAATCACAGCATTTGAAATTATTCCATTATCATCAAACTGTGGAGTTCCAAAGGTGATGTATTCCACTTTTGCATCTTTTAAGACTTCTCCATTTTTAAATTTAAACTCATTTAAAATAAAATACTCTGCTTCAATAGCTTCTACATCAAACATGATATCAACCATAAAAAATTATAAAAAAATAAGAAATAATGAGAAAATAATAAGGAAATAATAAGAAATAAAAATTTCATTTAATAAATAATCCGCTTAAAAGATTATTTTTATTTTAACCCTAAAAGTTTAGCAGCGTTTTCATAAAGAATCAAATTGCGCTCTTCTTCAGTTAAATCAATCTTATTGAACATTTCCATCTCGCTAACTGATTCCCACATTGGAAAATCAGTTGCCCATAAGACCTTATCTGCACCATAAGCATGAATCAAGTCCTTTGCAGTTTCTGGAGACAATGCATATAAGCTTGAACTGCAATCCACAAATAAATTAGGATTTCCTGCCAATTCTTCAGTTGCCTTTTCCCACATGCTCCATCCTGCAAAATGAGCGCCTATGACAGTAATATCAGGAAACTCTTCAAGGAATGGCTTAAGATGTTCTGGATTGGAATAGTTATATCTGAAATCACCGCAATGAATCATTATTGGCAATCCTCTTTCATTGATTGCTTCTCCCATTTTAAATGCCTTTTCCTCATTTAAGGCAAATTGCTGGAAATCAGGATGAACTTTCACCCCTTTAAGGCCAAGTTCAATAATGTAATCCAAGTCACCTTCAATGTTTTCACTATCAGGATGCAATGTTCCAAAACCTGTAAAAAGATTTGGATGGGATTTAACCTCAAAGCTGATGAATTCATTGATTGATTGGACCTGCTTTGGAGTTGTTGCTACGGAATGTATAAGATAATGGCAAGCGCCTACCTTATTTCCATCTTCAATCAAGTCATTCACAGTTCCATTTAAAGACATGTGAAGATCATAAAAATCACGTATCCCCTTTACAGCCTTTGCTGCAATCTTATCTGGATAAATGTGACAATGAGAATTAATTACTTTTTGCATATTAAATTTACCGCCTAATAAAATTATAAAATATTTTTCTATTAATTAATTTGTATCAAATCATTTAAAAAAGTTTATATTACCAGATTAAGTAATTTTAATCGGTAAAAATAAACCTTATTAAAAAAAGTTTTTTAGATTTTTAGAAATGAATAAAAAAAATGTGTAAATGGCCAGGTATAAAAAATAAAAAAATAGGTTTTGATAATACTAAATTATCAAAAACTTATTTTGCACCAATAATCTGATTAATATATGGAATTCTATTCAATGTAGCCATTAAAATCCATGAAACACCTAAAGTTACAACAAATAGCTTTAGGAACAAAGATACATACCCAGTATACATATTTGTATAAACCAATATACGTATAAAAATGTCCATAATGGCTTGGTGAATCAAATAAAAACCATAACTATACTTTGCAATCGAAGATATGGCGTTTCTTATAATATTATCTGGCTTGGATAAAGCACCGAAATTAATATCTGAATAGTTCTTGAATAATAAGAATACACCTGCCACTTCAATAGCATTGAATATAGAATACCTATCAAACTTAAATAAGCTTGTATCAGACAACACATAGGAACCATACAAAAGACAGAACAATCCGATAATTATTAAGACTACTGGAACAATTTTATTATTGAATATTTTACGTTTTGTATGTCTTAAATAGTATCCTAAAACAACGAATCCTATTGGGCTTGTAAAGTATGAAATCTTGATTGGGAATGGATAATTAAGTGTATTGTCGAATATGCAAGTAATCAACCAAATTGCTAAAAAGTATTCCGCTTCTTTTAAATCCGCATGAAGGAGCCATTTGTTAAAAATAGGCATAATCAAATAAGTACCTAAAATCATCCAGAAGAACCAATAAGGTCCAAAACCAAATGCATTACCTAAAAATGCATTTGACATGTATGTTGTGATTGAAGAGAAATCAAATGCATCCACTACATGCAATAAATCTGGAAAATGATATTGCAAGAGTAAGATGACAGTCATTAAAAGAAGTCCCCAAAATAAAAATGGAGCTGCAATACGAGGAATCCTTTTTCCTAAAAATGATCTGATTGACCATTCACGACCCAGAGACAAAGCACCTGAAAGCATTAAAAATAAATCTACCCCAATAATCATGCCTGCAAAAAAGAAATCACCGAATAACCACTGAAGACTAAAGCCCCCAGCATGAGTAGAAAAGATAATGCCACTCATTCTTTTTGAAACATGAAATGAAATAACCGCAATAATTGCTAATGCTCTTAATGCATCGAAATAAAAAATACGCTTAGATTTTTTCTTTTTATTTTTTGCATTGTTAATATCCGAATTATTTTCTTTTAAATCATTGCTTGGAGGATTATCAGTATTTTGCTTTGCAAACAATGAGTTTTTTATAGCCAATGAAATATTATCAACACCTTAATTTACAAAATATTCTCAATAAATATTAAAATCTGTTTTTTCAATTAAAAAATATATAAAATTTATTAAAAAACTAAACAAAAGTTAATTATAATCATAATTTTATAAAAAAGAGTATAAAAAACTTTCTAATAAAAAAAAGAGCAAATATAAGTTTTTAATGATATAAAAGTAAAAAACTTTCTAATAAAAAAAGAGCAAATATAAGTTTTTATGATAAAAAAGTGAAAAAAACTTTTAAAAAAAGAGTGAAAATTTTAATAGAAAAGGGTAAGCTAAATACTGCTTCCCTTAATCTTTCCCTTGATCAATCTATCCACATAAAGTTCAATGTATCCATAAGCTATTACAGAACCTATGAAACCACCTAAAAGCATTCCATAATAAATTCCACGCTCTCCCATATTGAATACAAATCCTAAAAGATATGCAAATATCAATACAAGAACAAATTCCCTAAATGTGGTTAAAATAAATGAAGTTGTTCCTTTTCCAAGCCCTTGGAATACGTTTCCGGCACTTGCACCAAATGGAACATACAATATGAATAGACACATCAATTGGATGAATGAAGCGATCAATGGTTCAAGATGTGAACTTGCCTCGGAATATGAGAATATGAATGCCACTTGATTTGCAAATACAAAGAGCAATATGCAAACGATAATGGATGAGATTAAACCTAACTTAACTGAATATCTGCATGCTGTTCTAATGTTTTCATACTTCTTAGCACCATATGCAACACCTGCAACGGTGATTGCTGCAGTTCCAACTCCAATAGCTGGAAGCAAACCTAATGATATGATTCTCCATCCTGCAGTATAAACAGCCACTGCAACTGAACCTGAAACTAAAGTAAGCATATAATTGACGGTAACTGCAAGTGCAGCCATGATCAATTGCTCCAAGCTTGCAGGAATTCCGACAACTAAAATATCATTATACATTTTAAAGTTATTATGGAAATCTTTTCTGTTATAAGAGAGGTATGTGTCCTTCTTAATGAAAATCCAGTATAACATCATGATAAGACCAACGAAAGGTGCCAATCCTGTTGCAAGAGCTGCACCTGAAATTCCCCAGCCAAATGTGTAAATGAATATTGGATCTAAAATCATATTGACGATAGCAACCATTGCAATCGGCAAAGTAGCTCTTTTGACATCTCCTTCCGCCCTAAATGCTCCTCCAAAAATAGGTGGAATTAAAATAGGAGCTGTGAAAGCAAAGATGATTAAACCATAATCCATTGCATATCCCATTACTTCACTTGCACCCATTACCTTTAATAGGGATTCCAATATAAGAAGGAAGAAGACTGTAAGAACCAAGGAAATAACTACACTTAAAATAGCTGAGTGAATGGCTGCATTATTAGCATCATCCCTTTTTTCAGCACCGATATAACGTGAAATAAGAGAAGTTGCACCTGCACCGATTCCATTTCCAAATCCTACAAGCACCATAAACAATGGAGTTACATAACCAATTGCAGCAAGTGGACCTGGACCAAGTCCTGCAACCCAAATACTATCTACAATATTATTTAAGAATATTAAAAACATGCTTGCTATCATAGGCCATGCAAGCTTATTGATAGCTTTTTTAGGGTCTCCCGTAATCATTTCAACATTTTCATTCATTTCCATAATAATCATTTCCTAACTATTAAATATATATAAATAGTCATATATAAAATTTTAAGGATATTATCAATGTTTGAAAAATAGATAAAAAAGTAATAAATTAATTAAATTTATAAAAAATAAAAACAAATATTGATTAGTGGAAATAAAACAAACCATTTGATAAAAATTTGCTATTTAAAAACTTATAATTGATAAAATGAAATACAAAATCTTAGAAAATCCCAATTATGAAGAGACCTATGAGCTTATTGAAGAAGGCCTTAGGAAAAAGGCAACCATATTGCTTTTTGCATGCTGTAGAGTTAGCTATGAAGGCCGTGCATTAAGTGAGCTTGATTATGGAGAAAGAATAATCATGATGAAGCCAGACGGATGCTTCTTGATTCATCAGGACAACAAAGTGGATCCAGTCAATTGGCAGCCTCCTAAATCAAGGCCAAGAGCTTACATAAAGGATGAAATTCTCTTTTTGGAAAGCCATAGGCGCAGCCCTCCTGAAAGATTGGAAGTTGAAGTTAGAAAAGTTCATTACGCTAACTATAACTTAATTGAAGATTATGAAGAGCTTGAAAGAGCAGGCTATGAAAAAGATATGGGAGACATGATTTGGGAAAAGCCCCACATTATCGAGGAAGGATTCCGTCCAAACGTAAGGGAATATGCTACTGAACATGGATTCATTGACATTCTTGGTAAGGATAGTGAAGGAAACCTAATGATTTTAGAATTGAAAGCACGTAAGGCAGGAGTTGCTGCAGTAAAGCAGATCAGAAGATACTTGTCTGACTTTGAAAATAGGGAAAACAAGGAAATCAAAGGAAAAACTGGAGAAAAGCAAAAGATAAGAGGAATTCTTGTTGCTCCTTCAATAGGTGATGATGCACTCGAACTCCTTGAAGAGGAAGGAATCGAGTTTGTAGCAGTAGAACCTCCAAGAGAACTTAAAAAAGATAAAAAGGTTACTTTAGATGCCTTTGGATAAAAAATTATAACTAGCAATAACAAATTTTTCAAAAAAACTAAATTAATTAAATAAATAAACACAGTCTGATTATTATGGATTTCATTTCAACTTTACTCATTGCAATTGCACTGGCAATGGATGCCTTCAGCGTTTCACTTACAAAAGGATTCACATTAAAGAAAATTACAAAAACCCAAGTCTTATGGTTTGCAATATTCTTTGGAGGATTCCAAGCCTTTATGCCTGTTTTAGGTTGGTTAGGCGGAATACAATTGGAATGGCTCATCACAACATTTGCTCCATGGGTTGCATTCATACTTCTTCTTTTGATTGGATCAAATATGATTAGGGAAAGTTTCTCCAATGATGAAGAAGACTCATCAGATAAGTTTTCCTTTAAGGAATTGGCATTGCTTGCAATAGCTACAAGCATAGATGCATTTGCAGTTGGAATAACCTATGCAGTATTAAAAACAGATATCTTGATTCCAATAATCATGATTGGACTTACAGCATTCATATTCACAATAATTGGACTTTATTTAGGTAAAAAAATAGGAAATTACTTTGGAGACAAGTTTGAAATTCTTGGTGGAGTAATTTTAATATTGCTTGGTGTAAAAATCCTGCTTGAAGGATTAGGAATATTGGTTTTATAAAAAAAGTAAAATGAGCTTTAGAATATAAAGCTCAAAATCTTTTTTTTAATAATAATTAGAGATCTAAAACGAATTTTTGTCCGCTCTCTTTCTTAAGACGCTCAATTTCTTCCTTTTGATGCCTTATAGCATAATCATTATAAGGTTTAGGAGATAATGTATGTCCATCATACTCCAATTTATAAATAACATACTCATCAGTGTCTAAAGAAATAGTGTCATCAGCAGATTTTAATTCAAGAGCATTCAATTCTTCCATAATTGATTGATACTCTTTTTCTTCCTGTTGAATGAGCTCATCCAAATCTCTTTTTTGCATGGATTGATTAAGCTGCATGCCTAATCCAATCATCCCATTGACTTCCTTTCCACCAATCTCAAATACAGACACTCTTATATGTTCCATTTGCTTAAGCATATGATCCAAAGTTGGTTGGGTTACAGGTTTTTCTCTTGCAGTTCCAATGATGTTTATTTCATAATCATTTTCCCAATCCTCAATTTTATAAACTGCATAATTGATATTGTCACATTTAATTTCTTTTTCTTCAGCCATATTATCACATTATTCTAAGATTATAATAGATTAATTTTAAAAATTTTCAATTAAATATTAATTTCTAATTACTGAATAAAATAATTTACCGTAATATCTAAAAAATATCCTTAAAATATGTTAAATTTTAAATATAAGATTAAATATAAAGATTAATATTAGTATATATTATAGTATATTAAAGAATTTTTATAAGTATTTTTAATCTAATTATTGAAAGTAGGAGGTTAAAATTTGGTAAAATATTGTCAAGAGTGTGGAAATGCAAGTTATGACAGTGCACCAGTTTGTGGTAACTGTGGTGCTAAACTTCCTCCAAAATCTGAAGCAAATGCTAAACCGCCTAAAATCGATGGAAAATTTAAGCCAGGAGTAATCACCAGCACTAATGATTCAATATTCGCTGGAAAATCATCTGGATTCGGAAAAGGATTGTCTGACAAATTAGGTGGCTTTGATTTAAGTAAATTTAGCAGTGTTGCTAAAGAGAAAGAAAAAGAAAGTCATGCTCAAGTTAGTTCAAAACCTTCATTTAGCAAAACTGCAACTGAAGGATTCAAACAAAAAGATAAGGGAATAAAAGACCCTGCTAAAAAATTCAGTTCTGCAAAAACTGAAAGAATCACTAGGGAAATTAAAAAAGAAAGCCCTAAGAAAGATAAAGTTAAAAAATCAAGTCCTAAAAAAGAGAAGAAAGCTGAACCTACAGTCACTAAAAAATCAAGCGGTGGCTCCGGCTTAAACATTAGAAAAATTGCAATTGTAGCAATACTTGCAATAATCATTCTCTTAATCGCAGGAATTGGACTTAATGGACTACAAAATCAAACCACTGATGAAGTGAAAACTTATTCTGATGGAATAATCAGTTTCAATTACTCAGGAAACTGGTCCATGTACAACAATACTGATGGAAACAGTAATTCCAGCGATATTGCATTTAAAACTAAAGATAATACATTAATTGGATTTACTACAATTCAAAGTGATGACATTACCTATGAAAAAATCATAAGTGACATTAATGCAACATCACAATCCTTAAATGGAGAAGTTTTAGAAGCTGAAACTGTTGATATTGGTGGAATTCCATCCTTGGAGATGACAATCAGCACTGCAGACCAAGGATATTCAAGATACTACTGTACCTTGCGTGATGGAGTCTACTACAGCTTTGTCATAAACAATGGCAAATCAAGTAATCAAGATATCAGCGCTTTGAATACAACTGAAATCCAAAATATGATTAATAGTATTAGTTTCCCAACAACTGACTATGAAGGCGCAGATGGCGCTGAAGCAGCTTAAAACTAATCTATTAATTTTTTATTTTTTAACTTTTCTAAAAAATTCTTCTTTTTTATTTTTCTAATTTTTTATTTTTTAATTTATATTAATCCTATTTTTAATTTTTAATCATTATCAAGTCGAGGAAAAAACATGAATTCAATTAAAATAGCTCTTTGTCAAATGAATGTAGTGGACAATAAGGAAAAGAATATAGAAAAGGCCATTCAAATGATTAGGCAGTCCAAAAAGCAAGGAGCTGATTTTGCCATTCTTCCTGAAATGTTTAATTGCCCTTATGAAAATGAGAAATTCATTGAATACGCTGAGGAACTTGATGGAAGCCAAACATTAAAGGAAATATCCAAGATTGCAAATGAAGAAAGCATTCATGTTTTGGCAGGATCCATACCTGAACTTGAGAGAGATGGTGAAAATGGAGAATCAATATACAATACTGCAGTTTTCTTTGACAATAATGGAAAATCATTAGGAAAACATAGAAAAATGCATCTATTTGACATTGACGTTAAGGGAAAGATTTATTTCAAGGAATCAGACACCTTAAGTGCAGGAAATGAATTCACAATTATAAAAACCGATTTAGCAACAATAGGCATTGGAATTTGTTATGACATAAGGTTTGTGGAACTCTCAAGGATAATGGCACTTAATGGAGCTGAAATACTAATTTTCCCTGGAGCATTCAATTTGACAACAGGCCCTGCACATTGGGAACTTCTCTTTAGGTCAAGGGCATTGGACAATCAAGCTTTTGCAATTGGAGTTGCACCAGCACTTGATAAAGAAGCAAACTATAATTCATATGGACATTCAATAGCTGTAAATCCATGGGGAGAAGTGATTGAAGAATTGGATTACGGCGAAGAATTAAAGATTGTTGAAATAGATTTAGATGAAATAAAAAGAGTAAGAGAAGAAATTCCTGTTTTAAAGAATAGAAGAGTCGATTTATACGAAATAAATAAAAAATAGATAAGATAAGATTTGTTCATGAAAGAAACATGAAATTTCATGAAAAAATAAAAAAAGAGAAAATTAATTAAATTTTATTTTAATTTTGCTAATCTCTTTTCAAAGTAAGCCAACTTTTTCTCATTATCAGCAAACACTTCACATGCTGTTTCCAAGACTCTCACTTCATTGTCATAATCATTTTCTTTTCTATAGAGAACGCATAATCTTTTATAAGGAGCATCTTTTGGCTGTTTAGATTCAACATACCTTTCATATTCCTTAATTGCCTTTTTAAGATTAGCTTCTTCCATTTCCTTAATGGTGCTCATAGGAATAACTTTAACAATAGCTTTTCCTGAGGCCTTTGCCTTTTTTCTTTTTTCTGCTTTTTTGATTGCCTTGTTACATGACTTCTTAAAGTCCTTATCATCCTCATTTTTTCTTGCCTGCTTGATTAACTTAATGGAATCGTCAGTTGCCAAATCTCCTAAAGCTTGAACTGCAGCTAACTTTACACCCCAGTCCTCATCTTCAAGGCATTTTGCAATATTATCCAATTCATCTTCAGCTTGAAGTTCTCCTAAAGCCCTTACAGCAACTTTCCTAACTCCAAAATCCTCATCATCAAGGGATTCCACGAAATAAGGAATGACCTTTTGATCTTCAGTTTCCTTAAGTGCAAATGCTAAAAATCTTTTATCCTTTCCTTCTGCATTTGCAAACTCTTCAATCAATTTATCTACAGCTACATCTCCCATATTACCTAATATTTCAGCAGCTTTAAAACGTACCTGTGCATTTTCATCAGTGGTAGCTGCAATCAATGGATCGATAATAGATTCATCATTCACTTTTTCTAAACTAGCAATTGCTGATTTTCTAGTAGCTACATCTTCATCTTTTAATGCTTCAATAGCTTCTTCAATTGATAAATTTCCTAGCATATTAAATCCTCATAAAACTAAAATAATTAAAATAAATCAGAAATAATTAAAATTAATTTCTAAACTATTTTCTAAATTTATTTAAAATTTTTTCTAAATTAATTCTAAATTTAATAATATTTAAGTTAAAACTAATATTTAAATTAATTTGAATAAATAAAAACTAAACTATAAAATAAATAAATTACATAAATAAATGAGTAACTATAATTTAAAAAAAGCAATGAACCAATGATTAGAATATTCAAGTTGATAATATGATAAAAAAACAGACTAAAAGCTATTCAAAAAAGGAAATATATAAAAATCTCCATCCCTATGTAAAGGAATGGTTTGAGAATAGCTTTGATGACTTTACACCTGCACAAAAACAAGCGATTCCTGAAATCCACAAAGGGAACAATATACTTGTTTCATCACCTACAGGGTCTGGAAAGACCTTAACTGCATTCCTATCAGTCATTAATGAATTGACTGAACTTGCAGATAAAGATGAACTTGAAGACAAGGTTTATTGCATTTACATATCTCCACTTAAGGCATTGGACAATGACATTGAAAGAAACCTGGACCAACCGCTTAGGGAAATAGAGAAAATAGCTAAAAAGCCATTAGGAATCAGAAAGGCTGTTAGAACTGGAGACACCACACAATATCAAAGGACAAGGATGTTAAAGTATCCTCCACATATCCTAATTACAACCCCTGAAACATTATCAATCTTGCTTGTTGCCCCTAAATTCAGGGAAAAGCTCTCACATGTAAAGTATGTGATTGTTGATGAGATTCATTCATTGGCTGAAAACAAGAGAGGGGTTCACTTAAGCTTATCACTAGAGAGATTGCAGCATCTGATTGGAGGATTTACAAGGATTGGACTCTCTGCTACTGTAAGCCCTCTTGAAGAGGTTGCCAAATTCCTTGTAGGATATGAGTATGGGGTTGAAAGGGATTGCATCATGGTTGATATCAATTATCTGAAGGAATTGGATATAGAGGTCATCTCTCCAGTAGATGATATTGTAATAGCTGATGATGAGGATACGAGAATGGCAACTTATGCTCTGATTGATGATTTGGTGATGGAGCATAAGACAACATTGATATTTACAAATACCCGTAGCGCAACTGAAAGGTATGTTTACAATCTTAAAAAACTTTATGGAGAGCACTTCAATAGCAATAACATTATGGCACACCACTCCTCCCTATCAAAGGAATCAAGACTGGAAACCGAGGAAAAACTAAAAAAAGGCGAACTTAAGGCAGTTGTTTCATCAACTTCACTTGAGCTTGGAATAGATATCGGTTACATTGACCTTGTAATACTCATCAATTCACCAAAATCCGTTTCAAGAGCCCTTCAAAGAATCGGTAGAAGCGGTCACAGACTGCATGAAAAGTCTAAGGGAAGGATAATCGTTACAGATAGGGATGAGCTTGTAGAATGTTCAGTTCTCCTGAAAAACGCAAAGGAAGGAAAAATAGACAATATAAAGATTCCTAAGGACTGCTTGGATGTGCTTTCACAGCATATTTATGGAATGGGAATTGAAAACCCTTGGGACATTGATTATGCCTACGATGTAATCAGAAAAAGCTATTGCTATAAGGACCTCGAAAGGGATGACTATGAAGATGTGCTAAGCTATTTGGCAGGAGAGTATGTGGAACTTGAAGAGCGTTATGTTTATGCTAAAATCTGGATAGACTATAAGGAAAATACCTTTGGAAAAAGGGGAAAACTGGCAAGAATGCTTTATTCAACAAATATTGGAACCATACCTGACCATTCTGCAGTCATTGTAAAATGCGATGGTGAAGCGATAGGCAAAGTTGAAGAGGACTTTATGGAAAAGCTGAAAAAAGGAGACAGCTTTGTTCTTGGTGGGAGAACATACAAATTCAATTACGGAAAGGGAATGACTATAAATGTTTCTCCAGCTTCAGGGCCTCCTACAATCCCTTCCTGGTATTCAGAGCAATTACCTCTTGCATTTGACCTTGCAGTGGATATCCAAAGGTTCAGATACATTCTTGAAAGCAAGTTCCAGTATGGAAGATCTAAGGAAGAGATAATGAAATTCCTCCATGAATACCTTTACGTTGATGAATTTGCAGCGAATTCAATTTATGAATACTTTAATGAGCAGTTCCTATATGCCCAAATCCCACATAAGCAAAAGCTTCTTGTTGAGTATTACACAGGATTTGGAGGAAGAAAATTCGTTGTTTTCCATAGCTTGTTCGGTAGAAAGACAAATGATGCCCTTGCAAGGGCTGTGGCTTATGTGGCAAGTGACAGAAACAAAAGGAACATTACAATTTCAATTACAGACAATGGATTCTACTTAAGCTCAGACGGCAAGATGGGAGCATTGGAAGCGTTGAAAAGATTGACTCCTAACAATTTTGAAAACATCTTGATAAGGTCACTTGACAAAACCGAAACATTGGCAAGCAGATTCAGGCATTGCGCTGGAAGATCACTTATGACCTTAAGAAGATACAAAGGCCACGAAAAGTCTGTAGGAAGACAGCAAGTTAGAGGAAAAATACTCTTAAAATACATTCAGGAAATGGACAATAATTTCCCAATACTTAAGGAATCCAGAAGGGAAGCCACTGAAGATTACATGGACATTAAGAATGCTAAAAGAGTCATTTCATGGATTTCAAGTGGTGAAATGGAAATCAAGACCATAAATACAATCATTCCAAGCCCATTTGCATTTAATCTTGTATCACAAGGATACTTGGAAGTCCTAAAGCAGAATGATAAATCAGAATTCACCAAAAGAATGCATAGGGCAGTTATAGAAAAGATAAAAGAGCAAATGGAAAATGATTATTATTAATCAACTAGAATCAAATTATAATTAAAACTAAAAAATAATTAAAAATAAATTAAAAAAGCAAAGTTTAAATACTTGATAACTAAACTTAAATACGTGAAAATTATAATAAAAAGCAAACATTATAATTAAAGAATTAATGTAAAATGAGGTGATAAAATGGCTAAAATGAGTTCAGTATTAATTGGATTCCTATTGACATTAGTCGTTTATTTATTCTTTGGACGTTATGAATTCTGGGGTCTTTTAATCGTGGGATTCATTGTCGGATACATAGCTCACGAAGGAATATTCGGAGGAATGTGGAATGCAGCACTTGCAGGAGCATTCGGAACAATAGTGGCATCAATCTTATTCATACTGCTTGTAACCGTAGGTGGGACCGCATTGATGGGACCTCTTGGAGGACTTACTGGATTCACTATTTCTGGAGTTTCAAGCTTATTCGTGATTATCTACAATATAATCAAATATATGATCACTATGGGAATAACTGGTGCTCTCGGTGGAGCTTTAACTAAACAGAAAAGTTAAATTTTTTTTAAATTTTTCTTTTTTACTTTTTTTATTTTTCTTTTCTATTTTATTATTTTAACATTGCTATTTACCTATTTTATTAACATTTTTCATTTTTATCCTTACAATTTTTACTAATTTTTAGTAATTTTTACTAATTTTTTAAAAAAATATTAAACTTTAAATTATATGAGAAATAAAAATTTAATTTAGAAAAATAAATAGATAATAATTTTTTAAATTAATAAATTCTATTATAAAATAAAAATAATTGTAATAATTTTTTAAAGTTTTAGGTGATTTAATGGTAGATGCAGAAAAGGCAAAACAACCTAAAGTAAAAAAGAATAAAAATTCTAATTTACCTGATATAAATTTAAAATCATTGATATTCGGTGCAGCAGCATATGCATTTTTCCCGCTTGTTGCAACCCAATATGGAATAGATCTTCTAATGGCATTTGCAGCAGTTGGCCCTCTTTACATTGGTTATGAAGCAAAATCATATCTTAAAGCTGTGCTTTTAGGTATTGTTGGTGCAACACCCCTTCTTTACTTGACATTTGCAGGATTCTTAGGAGCATACACTCCAACAGAAATGGGTGACTTGATTACAAGTGTTGCAATACTTGGTCTCGGTGCATTGATGGCATTCTTTGGAGCTTACCTTTACCAAGAAAGAGCAAAAGCTAAAGAGGAATATGACATTGCAAAAGGCACCAAAGGAACTAAAAATGTTCCTGTTAAACAAAAAGATAAAAAATTCGAAGACACAGGTAATGTTAAAAAGAACATTGCTAACTTATTCCTTCCAAAAGGCAGAAGGAAAAAATAATTTAAATTCAATGAATTCCATTTGGAATTCTCACTTCTTTTTTTATAATTTTTTACACTCAAATAACAAACTATTTTTTTCAATTTTAAAGACTTTATAATAGGATATTCTAATTTTATAAATGATTAAAAAGAGCAATGAATATTCGAATATTTGTAAAAAAAAAATAGTAAAAATAGTACAATAAGTTAAAAAAAGTTAAAAAATTGACAAAATAAATAAAATTTAAATAAATAGTTGAATCAGTTTTGATGAAACTATGTCTACATGTT